>NZ_BAABDO010000150.1:0-13670 GCF_039539665.1 Actinomadura keratinilytica | reverse complement strand
CCAATGCGCGGCCCCGGTCGGCGGCGGCGCGCGGGTCCGCCAGCCGGGCGCGGCTCTCGGCGAGCAGGCCTTCGGCGACCGCGGGCGCGTCGGCCGGGTGGGCCTCCAGCTCGGCCGCCCACGCGGGCAGCGCCTCGACCTCTTCGACGGGCTCGGGGGCGGGTTCGCCCTGCCGGGGCGCGGGCACGAGGGGACGCGCGGCCGCCCGGCGCGGCGGCGCCGACCCGCTGATCTCGGCGATCCGGTCGGCGACCGACTCGGCCTCGGCGCGCAGCGCGGCGGCCTCGCGGTGGGTGTCGCGGCGCCGGTCGGCCAGCCAGTTCTCCACCTGGGTGAAGACCTCGGCGGCGAACAGCCGCTCCAGCACCTTGCGGCGCTCGTCGGCCTTGGCGCGCAGGAACCCGGCGAACTCCCCCTGCGGCAGCATCGCCACCTGGCAGAACTGGTCGCACGTCATGCCCAGCAGCCGCCCGATCAGGTCGCCGGCCTCGTCCAGCCGGGTGGACAGCGCCGCCCACCGGCCCCGCTCGAACTCCTCCAGCGTGACCTTGGCCTGCTCGACCCGGGTGCCCCGGCCGCGCAGCTTGGGCCGCTCCCACCGGGGCGACCGGGTGACGCGCAGCCGCCGCCCCCGGATCGTGGTCTCCAGCACCACCCGCGGGGCCGCGCCCGCGGGGGCGTGGTCGCTGCGCAGGCCGGTGGCGTCGTTGCGGCTGCGGGCGCCGGGCACCCGCCCGTAGAGCGCGAAGCACACCGCGTCGAGGATGCTGGTCTTGCCCGCGCCGGTCGGCCCCTGGATGAGGAACAGGCCCGCGTCCGACAGCGCGTCGAAGTCGATGTGCTCGGTGCCGGGGAACGGCCCGAACGCGGTGATCTCCAGCCGGTGCAGCCTCACGCCGCGCCCCCTCCGCTCACGCCCTGCCCTTTCCGCTCACGCCTGGGCCTCCTTCTGGCGGCAGGCCTCGAACGCCTCGTGCAGCAGCGCCCGTTCGTCGTCTCCGGCCGGGGCTCCGGTCACCTCGGCCACGAAGTCGCCGGCGATGTCGATCTCGGACTTGGCCCGCACCCGCTCCGTCCAGGTGCGCCCGGGGCGCTCCGCGCCGCCCTCGGGGGCGTGGCCCAGCACCAGGACGTGCGGGAACCGGGCGCGCAGCCGCTCCATGGCGGCGGCGGGCCGGTCCGGATCGGTGAGGGTGATCTGCAGCCAGTGGTCGCGGTAGGCGTCGTAGCGCGGGTCGGTCAGCAGCTCGTCGATGCGGGCGGGCGGCAGCCGCTTGAGGCGGCGCGGCACGGGCGCCTCGGCGAACTCGGCCGTCACCGTGCCGTCGTCGGCCAGGTCCACCAGCCAGGAGCCCTTGACGTGGTGCTCCTCGGAGAACGAGTAGGCCAGCGGCGACCCCGAGTAGCGGACCCGCTCGGTCAGCCGCTGCCGCCCGTGCAGGTGGCCCAGCGCCACGTAGTCGGCGCCGTCGAACACCCCGGCCGGCACGTTCGCCGCGCCGCCCACCGAGATGTCGCGCTCGCTGTCGCTGGTCTCCGGCTCCGGGGCCTCGCCGCCGGTGACGAACGCGTGCGCCAGCACCACCGAGCGGGTGCCCGCGGGCCGCCCGGCCAGGTCGGCGCGGATGCGGCGCATGGCGGCGGTGAGCGCGGCGGTGTGCCCGCGCTCGTCCAGCTCCCACTCGCCGCGCACCAGGTCGGGCTCCAGGTACGGGATGCCGTAGACCGCCACGCCGCCGATCAGCACCGGCTCGCCGACCGCCGCCGGGTCGGTGCGCAGGTGCACGCCGGCGGCGTCCATCAGCCCCGCGCCGAAGCCGAGCCGCCGCGCCGAGTCGTGGTTGCCGGAGATCACCACGACGCGGGCGACCTCGCGCAGCCGTCTCAACGCCTCGTCGGCCAGCTTCACCGCGTCCACGGGCGGGAGCGCGCGGTCGTAGACGTCGCCGGAGACCAGCACGGCGTCCACGCGTTCCGACCGCGCCGTCTCGACCAGGTGGTCGATGAAGTCGCCCTGGGCGGACAGCAGGTCCTCGCGGTGGAAGGACCTGCCCAGATGCCAGTCGGAGGTGTGGAGGAATCGCATGTCCCGGCCACCATAGGCGTCACCTCTGACACATCGGGCACAGAAACGCCGACGCGCCCCAAAGGATCAGTGGCCGCCGAAGGCCGGCCGGGCCCCGCCGTGGTGCGGCTCCGGTGGGCTCGGGGCGCGGCGCCTGCCATAGGGTTACCGGCGTGAGCGAGCGTCCCTACGTGCTGTTGAGCTGCGCGATGTCGGTGGACGGTTACATCGACGACGCGAGCCCGGAGCGGCTGCGGCTGTCCACCGCCGCCGACTGGGACCGCGTGGACGCCGTGCGCGCCGGCTGCGACGCGATCATGGTCGGGGCGGGCACCGTGCGGCGGGACGACCCCAGGCTGCTGGTGCGCTCCGCGGCGCGCCGCGAGCAGCGGGTGCGGCGCGGCCTGCCGCCCGACCTGACCAAGGTCACGGTGACCGCCGGCGGCGACCTGGACCCCGACGCCCGGTTCTTCACCACCGGGGAGTCGCCGAAGCTGGTGTACGCGCCGTCCGGCGCGGCGCCCGGGCTGGCCGAGCGGCTGGCCGGGCGCGCCGAGGTCGTCGACGCGGGCGACCCGGTGAGCCTGCCGGCGCTGCTGGGCGACCTGGCGCGGCGCGGCGTGCGGCGGCTGATGGTCGAGGGCGGCGGCGAGGTCCACACCCGCTTCCTGACCGCGGGCCTGGTGGACGAGCTGCAGCTGGTGGTGGCGCCGTTCTTCATCGGCGACCCGGCGGCGCCGCGGTTCGCCGGCGCCGGGGTGTACCCGCAGAGCCCGGCGGCGCCGATGCGGCTGGAGGAGGCCACCCGCATCGGCGACCTGGTGCTGCTGCGCTACCGGCCGGGCGGCGGCCGCTGATGGACGGCGCCGCTCCGCCCGCCGCGCCGCCGTCCGCCGCCCGGCGCGGGGACGACCTGCGCTGGCTGGCGCTGGCCTGCGACCTGGCCGCGCTGTGCCCTCCGTCGGCCACGGCGTTCTCGGTCGGCGCGGTGATCGTCGACGCGGACGGCCGGGAGCTGGCCCGCGGCTTCTCCCGGGAGGCCGACCCGCACGCGCACGCCGAGGAGACCGCCCTGGCCAAGCTCGGCGCCGGTCCGTGGGGCGGGCCGCCCGCGCCGGTGCGGGCGCGGCTCGCCGGCGCCACCCTCTACAGCTCGCTGGAGCCGTGCGGGCGGCGCCGGTCCCGTCCCCGCACCTGCGCGGACCTGGTCCTGGCCGCCGGGATCCCGCGGGTGGTGTTCGCCTGGCGCGAGCCGACGCTGTTCGTCGAGGGCGAGGGCGGGGAGCTGCTGCGCGCGCGGGGCGTGCTGGTCGTCGAGCTGCCCGAGCTGGCCGGGCGCGCCCGCGAGCCGAACGCCCACCTGCTGTGACGCCGCCGTGCGGGCAGCAGGTGCCGGCGGCAGGTGGCGGGGCGGCCCCGCCGGCGGGGTGAGACGCGGGTCTCATCCGCCTCTTGCCAATCCCGGGGGGCGCCGTGCCATGCTGTGACCAAGCAAGCATTCGGTCAAATCCCGCGGAGGTGCGGCGGCATGCGCGAGCACGATCGGCTGTTCATCGACGGCGACTGGGCCGCCCCGGCCGGCACCGGCGTCATCGAGGTCGTCTCCCCGCACACCGAGGAGGTGGTCGGACGGGTGCCCGAGGGCACCGAGGCCGACATCGACGCCGCCGTCGCCGCCGCCCGCCGCGCCTTCGACCACGGCCCCTGGCCGCGCATGGCGCCCGCCGAACGCGCCGCCGTCCTCGCCCGGCTGGCCGCGATCTACGCCGAGCGGCAGCAGGAGATGGCCGACCTGATCACCGAGGAGATGGGCTCGCCCATCCTGTTCTCGGTGTTCGGGCAGGCCGCCATGGCGCAGATGGTGCTGCGGTACTACGCGGACCTGGCCGCCGGGTACGCCTGGGAGGACGAGCGCCCGGGCATGCTCGGCCCGGTCACCGTGACGCGCGAGCCGGTCGGCGTGGTCGCGGCGATCTACCCGTGGAACGTCCCGCAGTTCACGCTGATGATGAAGCTGGCGCCGGCGCTGGCCGCGGGCTGCACCGTGGTGGCCAAGCCGTCCCCGGAGGCGCCGCTGGACGCCTACGTGCTGGCCGAGTGGATCCGGGAGGCGGGCGTCCCCGAGGGCGTGGTCAACATCGTCCCGGCGGGACGGGAGGTCGGCGCGTACCTGGTCGCGCACCCCGGCGTCGACAAGGTGGCGTTCACCGGGTCCACCGCGGCCGGGCGGGCGATCGGCGCGGTGTGCGGGGAGCAGCTGCGGCGGGTCACGCTGGAGCTGGGCGGCAAGTCCGCGGCGATCATCCTGGAGGACGCCGACCTGGCCGCCACCGTCGCGGGCCTGAAGACGGCGTCGCTGATGAACAACGGCGAGGCGTGCGCGGCGCAGACCCGCATCCTGGCGCCGCGCTCGCGCTACGACGAGGTCGCCGACGCCCTGGCCGCCATGGTCGGCGGGCTGGCGGTGGGCGACCCGGCCGACTACGGCACCGAGATCGGCCCGCTGGTGACGCGGCGCCAGCAGGACCGGGTGGAGGGCTACATCCGGATCGGCCAGGACGAGGGCGCCAAGATCATCACCGGCGGGCTGGACCGGCCGCACGACCGCGGCTGGTACGTGGCGCCCACGGTGTTCGCCGGCGTCCGCAACGACATGCGCATCGCCCGGGAGGAGATCTTCGGCCCGGTGCTGGCGCTGATCCCCTACGAGGACGAGGACGACGCCGTGCGCATCGCCAACGACAGCGACTACGGCCTGGGCGGCTCGGTGTGGACCGCCGACGTCGACCACGGCGTCGAGGTCGCGCGCCGTATCCGCACCGGAAGCTGCGGCGTCAACCTCTACGTGCTCGACCCCAACACGCCGTTCGGCGGCTTCAAGGACAGCGGCCTGGGCCGCGAGCTCGGCCCCGAGGGCCTGGAGGCGTACCTGGAGCACAAGGCCATCCCGCGGCCGTCCTGATTCCGGCGGTCCGGGCCGTCGATTCCACGTTCGACCGGCGGGGGCCGTACCGTATTGCGCCGTGTCCCCCACCAACGATGCTGCGAGCCTGGACGACGTGCTCGTCGGCGAGGCGGTGCTGGGCGTCTACCGGCAGATGTTCGCCGCGCTGGCGCGCGACAGCGGCGCCGTGGTCGACGACCCCGAGATGGTGGACGTCGCCGAGACGCTCCTGGCCGCGTTCGCCGACGCCGGGGAAGAGGGGCTGAGCCGCGAGCAGATGCGGTACGTGTGCCGGCACCACCCCGCCGAGGTGTTCGAGAACCGGCTGCGCGTGCTCAAGGGCCTGGGCGCGATCCGGGAGGTGTTCCCCAAGCCCAACCAGCTCCGCTACCGCGCGTCGTTCACCAGCGTGGTGGGGCTGATGTTCATCCGGCGGATGATGCTGGACGGCGGCCAGAGCGAGATGCACCGGCTGCTGGCGCTGGAGCAGCTCAACGTCGCCGACCCCCGCATGACGGCCGAGCAGGCGCGCGCGGGGGCCGAGGGGCTGGCGCGCGCGTTCCGGCTGTGGAGCGTCGAGCTGGTCACGCTGACCAACGGCACCATCGAGGAGCTGCGCGAGCAGGCGCCGAAGCTGTGGGGCACCGAGGAGATCCTGCAGCGGGCCGAGCGGCTGCACGGGGCGATCCTGCGGCGCTGGCCGCAGCTGGACCGCACCTGCACCGACCTGCGCGCCGCGATCTACGCCTACGGGGACGCCTCGCGGCGCGCCGCGGCCCGGCTGTCGGACTCCGCGGGCACCACGCGCAACCTCACGCTGCTGCCGCCCGAGACGTGGCGGACGTTCGCGCGCACCGCTTCCCGCGAGGAGCTGGCGGCGGTGCTGGAGGGGTTCGTGTTCGACGCGCCGGCGCCCTGGCATGAGCCCGCCGCGGTGGTGACGGCCGTTGAGGACGGCCCCCGCACGACCCCGCCGCGTCCGGCGCCGCCCCGTCCGTCCGTGCCCGACCCGGGGTTGTCGGAGGACGCGTCGAGCGACGACGCCGCCGCCGAGCGTCTGCGCGTGGTCGCCGAGCAGGTGCTGCGGGGACGCGACCGGGTCGCCGTGGAGGAGGTGCTCGACCAGGACTGGACGGCCGCCCGGCGCCTTCTGGCCGACCTGTCGTCGGCGCACCTGCACCCGGACCTGCCCTACCGGCTGGTGTGGTCGGACGGGCTGGCGTCGCGCCCGGACGGGTCGCCGACGTGGCTGTCCCCCGGAGTGTTCGAGAGGACCGGCCCGTGAACGCGCCCGTGCCCCCGTCCGTGTCGCCGTCCGCACCGTCGTCCGTGCCCGCCGAGGTGCTCGCCCGGGCGCGGGCGCGTCTGCTGGGCGCGCACTCGATCGCGGTGTCGGACCCCGCTCCGCCGGGGCTGGTCGCCGCGAGCGACGGTTCGCGCGTGTGGCTGCTGTCCCCGTGGCCGGACGGCGCGACCCCGGCGGTGCTGGAGGAGTACGACATCGCGCCCATGCCGCTGGACCGCCCCGGCCAGGCGCGCCGTGTGCTGGCGGCCGCGTTGCGCTGCTGCTGGCCCCGGCTGGACGAGGCGCCCTGGCCCGGTGAGCGCGCCCCCGTGGGCGACGTGCTGGAGGTGTACGCGCGCATGTCGCGGGGCGACCCGGAGCTGGCGCGCCGCTGGGCGACCGGGGAGCTGCGCCGCCTGCACGACACCGGGTGGCTGCTGCTGGACGAGGAGGCCGCGACCGTCCGGCCCGGCCCCCGCATGGCCCTGTGGCCCGAAGACTCGCTGGGATCGTTGCGCGACCTGATCCGCCGCCTCCCCCAGCCGCCCGAACCGCTGCCCCACGTCGACGAGCAGGCCGCCCCCGCGGGCGAACGGCACGGGCCGGACGCACCGGTCGCGCCGCAGGAGCCGGGCGGGGCCGTGGAGGATGCGGGTGAGTGAGCTGTTCGAGCCGCTGCTGCGTTCCTACGACGAGAAGCGGCGGGCGGAGCTGGTGGCCGCCTACATGGCGGTGGAGCACGCGGCCGAGCCGGTGCCCGAGGTGCGGTTCCCGGCGCTGCGCGAGCCCGCCCTGCGCCGCACCGTCGAGGAGATGCTCGCCCTGTCCGGCCGCACGCTGGTGCGCACGGCCGTCAAGGGCGGCCCGCCGCGCTGGACGTCGGCCTACCGCGACGACGTGGCCGAGGCGCTGGCCGCCGACCCGGCGTGCGTGCCGCCGCCGGACGAACGCGCCGTGCTGACGCTGATCCTCATCCACTCCGTCGCGATCCCCCGCGCCACCGGCCTGCTGCCGGACGACTCGTGGCTGTCGCCGTACCCGACGCCGCTGGAGGAGCTGCGGCGCCGCTCGCAGCTGCCCATCGGGGAGCTGGAGGCCGCCCTGCGCCGCCTGCGCCTGGCCGGGCTGGTGTCGCAGGTGAAGGCGGGGCCGGGCGAGCAGGGCGGGTTCGTCCCGGGGCCGCAGTTCCACCGGCTCACCGAGGCCGCCCGCCGCCGCCTGCAGGAGGAGCTGATCCTTGCGGCGGGCCCCGGCTCGCCGCTGGCCGCCACCATCCGCGCCCGCCGCCAGAGCCGCGCCCGCGCCGCCGCGCAGCAGGCCGGCGCCCGGCAGGCCGGCGGCGCGGAACCGACGCATCAGGGGGAGAACGAATGACGGCCGTCCTCGAACCGCTGGTGCCCGGCCCCGCGCCCGGGCCGAGGGACGACGAGAACGTCGTCGGGGACCGCGTGCTCATCGCCGTGCAGGCGGTGAACATCTCGCGGCTGTCCACGCATCCGGTGCCGACCGTGCCGGGCACGCTGATCGTGGTGGCGGGGCAGGGCCCCAAGGACTCCAACGGCGCGGGCAAGTCGTCGTTCATCGCGGCCATCACCGCGCTGCTGGGCGACGAGCAGTGGCGGTTCGCGTCCGGCGCGCGCGCCGTGGCCGAGCTGCTGTTCAACGCCGAGCTGGCGGCGCAGGGCGAGAGCCGGTGGGCCAGCGCCGACCACGGCTACATCATCGGCGTGTTCGACCGCGCCGACTCCCCCGAGGAGGACGGCGCGTCGGCGGTCACGGTGTGGCTGCGCGTCAACGCCGACGCCCCGCACCTGGAGATCCGCTGGCGGCGCGGCGTGCACCTGGCGTCGGCGCCGTCGGAGGCCGAGCGGGTGTCGATGGCCGACCGGCTGTGGGCGGGCCTGCCGCGCAGCGCCGGGCGCCGCGACTTCGTCGCCAAGGACCTGACCCGCGTGCTGTACGGCGGGCAGGTGCGGTGCGTGTCGTTCCTGTCCACGTCGGTGCGCTCCAGGGTCGCCACCAACCTGCTGTCGCAGCCGCTCAACGAGATCCCGCCGGAGCGGATCTTCAGCGCGATCGCCGCGCTGACCGGGCTGGACCGGGAGCTGGAGGCCGAGCGGGTGTCGCGGGCCGAGGAGCACCGCGAGCGCGCCAAGGCCGCCGAGGCGGCCGAGCGGCTGGCCGGGTGGGAGCGGGAGGCGGCGGCGCTGCTGAAGACCTTCGACCGCCGCGACAGGGCCCGCGAGCAGGTCGCGGCGGCGGTGCGGAACTGGCGGACGCGGCAGGCGCGGCTGCTGGCCGACGCCGGGCAGGCCGCCGCCGCGCGCGCCGCCGAGGCGGCGCGGCTGCGCGAGGAGGCCGCCGCGGCGGCCGAGGCGATCCAGGCGGCGGAGCGGGAGGTCGAGCAGCTCACCGGCGGCGCGCTGGACGAGCGGCTGGCCGCGGCGGGCGCGGCGCTGGCCGACCTGAAGGGGCAGGCCGACACGCTCGGCGCGGACAAGGCGGTGGCCCGCAACGGGCTGGAGGAGCTGCACCGCCGGGTGTCGGCGCTGGAGGACCGGCGCCGCGACGCCGACGGACGCGACGCCGAGGCCGCGCGCCGCGAGCTGGCCGAGGCCGAGGCCCGGCGCGACGAGGCGCAGCAGGAGTTCGGCATGGCCCGGGGCGCGGTGGCGCGGGCCGAACGGGAGCTGGCCGAGGCCGAGGCCGGGGAGGGCAGCGCCCCGGCGCAGATCCGCGCGCTGGCGGCGGCGGGCGTCGCGGCGGTCGGACTGCTGGACGCGGTGGAGCTGGCCGAGGACGTGCGCGAGCGCTGGGAGGCGGCGCTGTGGCCGTACCGGGAGGCCGTCGTGGTCGGCCCCGGCGACCTGGACGCCGCCGTGGAGGCGCTGCGCGGCCTGCCCGGCTCGATGATCGTCCCGGCGGACGGCGAGCTGACCTCCGACGCCGGCGCCGCCGGACGCGAGGGCCATCCGCCGGGGGTGCGGTGCGGGCCGCCGCTGGGGCGGTTCTTCGCCGCGCTCGACGACGACGGCGGCACCGGCGTGGTGGTCGTCGGCGGGTTCCCCGAGCCGGTGACGGGGCGGGTGGCGCGCGTGCAGGCGGCGGGCGCGGCGGTGGAGGAGGCGCGCGCGGCCCTGGAGGCGGCCCGCGAGCGCACCGCGCAGGCCGCGGCGGACGTGGCGCAGGCGCAGCGGCGCCTGGCGGGCGCGCTGGCCGCCGCCGAGATGGCGCTCGTCCGCGAGCGGATGACCGGGCTGCGCGAGCGGCTGGAGGAGCTGGCGGCGGCCGAGGAGGGGCTGCAGCCGCGGCTGGAGGCCGCCGAGCGGGAGCTGCGCCGCCTGCAGGCCAAGGCCGACACGCGCGCCCTGGAGATCGACCGGCTGCGCGGCCGCCGCGAGGCGCACGAACGCACCCGCGACCGGATCCACGCCAAGATCACCGAATTGGAGGGGCGCCGCGTCGCGCTGGGCGTGGCCGAGCTGGAGAAGGAGTGGGGCGGGTCGCGGGAGGCGGCCGACGAGTGGCTGGCCGCCCTCACCGACGACGAGCGGACCTGGACGCCCGACGACTGGTGGCACACCGCCGAGAAGCACCTGTCGGAGGCGCTGCGCCTGGTCTTCCCCGACGGCGCGGCCGACGAGGACATGCCCGAGGAGATCCGCTTCCTGCTGCGCGAGCGCGCCGAGGGCGAGGGCCGCCGCACCGAACGCGAACGCGCGACGTTCCCCCGCCTCGTCCGGGCCCTGGAGACGTACCTGCGGCAGCAGGAGGACTACGAGCGGCACCAGCGGCGGCAGATCGAGGTGCAGATGGCCGCGCGCCGCGCCGACCTGGACAAGGCGCAGAAGGGCGCGGTGGAGGCGGCGGGCGCGGCCGAGGCGCACCGCACGGCGCTGACCGCCGCGATCCGCACGCGGCTGCAGCGCGTCGCCGAAGAGTTCGACAAGCTGGACGTCGAGTACGGCGGGTACGGGGCGACGCTGGAGTTCCCCACGCCCGAACCGCCCGCCGACCCCGAGCAGGAGTGGCGGTGGCGCGTCACGCCCAAGTGGCGGCGCGCGGCCGGGCAGCGGTACGTCCCCTACAACCGGCGCGCCAACACCGCGCTGATGGACGAGAAGGCCGTCAAGCTGGTGTGCGCGGCGGCGCTGGCGTCCTCCGGCGGCGGCCGCCTGTGCCTGGTGCTGGACGAGCTGGGCCGCAATCTGGGCAAGGAGCACCGCAAGGAGGCCGTGGCGCTGTTCCGCGAGATCGGCGAGTCGCACGGCATCACGGTGATCGGCGCGCTGCAGGACGACATGGAGCCGTACGCGATCGACGCGTGCGGGCAGTACATCAAGCTGCGCCGCTCGTCGGACACCATGCCCTACAACGAGCCGCCCGTCGTGGTCGGCTACGACCGGCACGAGGCGCGGGTGCGGGCGCTGGCCAAGCACGTCACCGCGTCCCGTCCTCCGGTCGGCGAGGACGGAGAAATGCGGTGATCTCCGGCGGCGGGGTGCGGCAGGATGGCGGGCGATGCACGCCGAGGACTTGCTGGACGAGGTCGAGCCGCTGCCGTTCGCCGAGCGCCGCCGCCGACTGGCCGAGCGGGGGCGCGCCGCCGACCCGCGCGACCTGGCGCGGCTGCTGGACGAGCTGGCGGCCGGCGGCCACTACGAGCGTTCGACCGCGCTGTTCGTGGCGGCGGCCGTGCGCGACGAGGCGTCCCTGGCCCATATCGTCCGCGCCGCCCGCGACCCCGACGCCGACCTCGCCGCCCGCGCCGTCGACCTCGCGGCCCGGTACGGCGCGGCCGCCGAGGTCCTCGGGGCGCTGCTGGCCGACGCCCCGGCGGCGGTGCGCTCCGCCGTGTACCGGGCGGTCCGCCGGCGCCGGCGCCGCGACGTGGCCGAACGCCTCATCGACGCGGTGGCCGAACGCTGGGGCGAGGCGGAGGCGGCGGCGCTGCTGCCCGCCTGCGGCGAGGAGGCCGCCCGCGCGCGCCTGGACGGCCTGGCGCACGCCGTGCCGAACTGGGAGGCGTTCGCCCGGGCCCACCCGGGCGTGCTGCTCGACCGCGCCGAACGCACCCTTCCCGACGTGCCGGACGGCCTGCTGAGCGCGTGGTGGTCCCGCGAGGGCGCCGGCGTCGGCGCGGCGGTGCCGCACGCGCCCGGCAGGGTCCTCACGCTGCTGGAGCGCTTCCTTCCCCCGGGGCCGCTGCCGGACGGCGTCGCCCTCCGCATCGGCCTGCTGCTGGGCGCCGAGCCCGAGCGGACGCTGCGCCTGCTGCTGTCCGACGGGCACCGGTCGGCGCTGCCCGCACTGCTGGAGCGCAGTTGCGTCCGCAAGCGCCTGGCCGCGTGCGACGACGCGCTGATCGCCGAGATCGCCCGCGCCGTCCGGGACGACCGCCGAGTCCTGCTCATGCTGCTGGCGGCCATCGCGCCGAGCCGCCGGGAGGCGGTGGTCGCGGCCGTGCTGCCCGACGGCCGCCCGGCCGGATCCGGGATCGACGAGGACCTGCTGGACCTGCTGCCGCGGTCGGCGCGGGTGCGGGAGGCCCGGCGGCTGCTGCGGCTGCCGCGTGTCGCCGACCGGCCCGGCCTCCACCGCGAGGCGACTTCGTTCCTGCCGTACGAGGAGGCCCTGCCCGTCCTGGAGCCGTTGACGCGCAGGCCGGACGGCGACGACCGCGCCGTCGGATACCGGCTGCTGATCCGGTGCGCCGGGCGCTCCCGGGACCCGCGGGTGCTGACGCGGCTGTTCGAGGCCCTGGGCCGGCTGCGCAACGAGCAGAACCTCATCCGGCAGAGCGCCTTGAAAGCGCTGGCCGGGGTCCCGGCCTCGGTGCTGCGCGCCGAGCACGTCCCGGCGGTCGTGCGCATGGTGGAGGACGCGCTGGCCGCCCGCGACACCTCGTTCCGCACCCGCCGCGAGGCGATGCTGCTGGCCTTCCGGCTGGCGCAGCAGGGCGCGATGCGCGGGGACGCCGCGCTGCTGTCCTCCGCCGTGCAGATCATGGCCCGGATCACCGGTGAGCAGGGCTCGCTGCCGCTGGAGGAGTACGAGGACGAGGTCGACGCGCTGCTGCCGCACGGCGCGGAGCACGAGCTGGGCCGGATGCTCGCGCCGCACCTGGCGGCGATGGCCCGGCGCAACGACCACGAGCTCGCGCTGACCCTCGCCGCGGATCTGCACCGGCGCGCGTTCGCCGTGCCGGAACTGCAGGACGCGCTGGAGGCGGCGCTGGACGCCCGCGACGACATGGTGATCCGGCAGGCGATCGAGCTGTGGCTGGCCGTGCCGGGCGCCAGGCGCGAGCGCGTCGCCCGGCTGCTGGCCGAGGAGCCGTCGGCGATCACGGTGCCGGAGGTGTTCGAGGTGGTCGCGCGGGAGCGCACCGACCTGCTGCACCTGGCGCTGTCCGGGAGTCCCGCGGGCCGCTTCCACCGCCCGGACGTGCCGTTCGTGCCGATCGCCCGGCCGTCGTGGATGCGGCGCTGGACGGGGCGGCAGTGCGCGGACTACCTGGCGCTGCTGCACCGGCTGGCCGGCGACGGCGGCGTCCCCGCCGGGGAACGCGCCCGCGCCGTGCGCACCATCGCCCGGGTGCCCGGCGCCGGGGCCGCCGACCTGCGCCGCTACCTCGATCCCGGGCCGCGGTCGCGTTCCGGCGGCGACCGCCCGCTGCTGCGGCCGGCGCTCACCGCCGCCCCCTGGCTGCCGCGCCCGCAGGACGTGCTCGCCGATCTGCTGCGGTTCGCCGACTCCGACGACGCGCACGTGGCGCTGTCCGCGGCGGCCCGGGCGGCGCGGTTCGTGCGGCCGTCGGCGCTGGCGGGCGCGCTGCGCCCCGTACTGACCGGCGGCAAGATCACCGCCCGCAAGGCGGCGCTGCGCATCCTGCTGCGCACCCGGGTCCCCGGGGCGATGGAGCTGGTCGCGGCGGCCTGGGACGACCCCGATCAGCACCGGGACATGCGCACGGCGATCGCGTCGGCCGTCCGCGCGCGGCCGGCCGAGCCGGCGGCCTGGCGCATCCTCGGCGAGGCCGCCGCGGCCGGAGGCGACCTGGCGCACCAGGTGCTCGGCGTCCCGCCGGCGCACGTCGAGGAGCGGTTCCGCGAACGGTATGCGGCGCTGGTGCTGGAGGCGGCCCGCTCCGACGACCGCGAGGTCCGCGACCGCTCGCTGGACCTGCTGCCCGCATGGGCGCCGTGGGTGCCGCAGGCCCCGGCGCTGCTGGCCCGCGTGGTCGCCGATCTGGACGAGACCGGCTCCTGGCAGGCCGCGCTGCGCGGACTCGTCCGCTGCGCGATCGCGGGCGCCGGCGCCGCCGGCGGGGGCGGCGGACGCGCTGCGCGCCGCGCACGCCGGGCCGGACGCCG
>NZ_BAABDO010000149.1:0-13894 GCF_039539665.1 Actinomadura keratinilytica | reverse complement strand
GCGTGAGGCCGCGCTCGCCGCCGCCCGCGCCCGCACCGACCGCATCGACGCCCGCCGCGCCGAACGCGACCGGCTGCTCGGGCAGGTCGGCGACCCGCCGCACCCGTGGATCTACCTGATCGTCGCCACCGGCGACATCTACGAGGACATCCCGCAGGCGCAGGCCGCCGCCCGGGAGGGCGCCGACGTGGTCGCGGTGATCCGCTCCACCGGGCAGTCGCTGCTGGACTACGTGCCCGAGGGCGCCACCCGCGAGGGGTACGCCGGAACCTACGCCACGCAGGAGAACTTCCGGCTGATGCGGGCCGCGCTCGACGAGGTGTCCCGCGAGCTGGGCCGGTACGTGCGGCTGACCAACTACGCCTCGGGCCTGTGCATGCCGGAGATCGCGACGCTGGCCGGGCTGGAGCGCCTGGACATGATGCTCAACGACTGCATGTACGGCATCATCTTCCGCGACATCAACCCCCGCCGCACCTTCATCGACCAGCGGTTCTCCCGGCAGATCCACGCCCGCGCCGGCATCCTGATCAACACCGGGGAGGACAACTACCTCACCACCGCCGACGCGGTCGACGCCGCGCACACGGTGATCGTCAGCCAGCTGCTCAACGAGCGGTTCGGGCACGAGGCGGGGCTGACCGACGCCCAGCTCGGCCTCGGCCACGCCTTCGAGATCGACCCGTCGCTGCCGGGCTCGTTCCGCCTGGAGCTGGCGCACGCCCAGCTGGTGCGCGAGCTGTTCCCCGCCGCGCCGCTGAAGTACATGCCGCCCACCAAGCACATGACCGGCAACATCTTCGCCGGGTACCTGCTGGACGCCTTCTTCAACCTGGCCGGGGTGATGACCGGCCAGTCCATCATCCTCATCGGGATGATGACCGAGGGCATCCACACCCCCTGGCTGTCGGACCGCGACCTGGCGCTGGAGAACGTGCGCTACGTCCGCGACGCCTGCGGCGACCTGGCCGAGGACTTCGTCCCGCGCCCCGACGGGTTCATCGTGCAGCGGGCGCGGCGCGTGCTGGCCGAGTCGGTGGACCTGCTGGCGCGCATCGCCGACGACGGGCTGCTCAACGCCATCGCCGACGGCACGTTCGGCGTCACCCGCCGTCCCCCCGACGGCGGCAAGGGCCTGGACGGCGTCGTGGAACGCGCCGACGGCTATTTCAACCCCGCCATCGAGATCCTCGACACCGAGGACCCGCACGCTGCGGCGCGCGCGCAGGAGGAGGTGCCCGCATGACGGCCGCGACCCCCGGTTCCACCACCGCCCGCACCCCTGCCGAGGCCGACACCCGGCAGGTCATCCGCCCCTACGGCGACACCACCGGCGACGGCATGGTGCAGCTGTCGTTCACCCTTCCCGTGCCGGCGGGCAAGCGCGCCGAGGCCGCCGCGCTGCAACTGGCCGCCAAGATGGGGCTGGACCCGGCCAGCGTGGTGCACGCCAAGGCGATGGGCCCCGACTTCACGTTCTTCATCGTCTACGGGCGGGTCAACCACCTCATCGACTACGCGGCCATCCCCGCCCCGCCCGAGCGCGAGTACCCGCTGCTGAGCGCCCAGGAGGTCAACCTGGCGATCCGGTCGGCGCTGGGCCGCCGCCTGGTGGTGGTGGGCGCGTGCATCGGCACCGACGCCCACACCGTCGGCATCGACGCCATCCTCAACGTCAAGGGCTTCGCGGGGGAGAAGGGCCTGGAGTACTACCGCGAGATCCACGTGGTCAACATGGGCGCCCAGGTCACCGTGGAGGAACTGGTGGCGCGCGCCAAGGCGGAGAACGCCGACGCGGTGCTGGTGTCCCAGGTGGTCACCCAGCGCAACGCGCACCTGCACAACACCAAGCAGATGGCCGCCGCGTTCCACGCCGAGTACCCCACCGCCGTGGCCGCGGGCATGGGGCGTCCGCTGCTGGTGGTGGGCGGCCCCCGCTTCGACACCGTCACCGCCGACGAGCTGGGGGTGGACCGCATCTTCGGCAAAGGCACCACCCCGTCGGAGGTCGCCAGCTACCTCGTCCACGCCCTGCTGCCCCGGGAGGCCGCCCAGTGAGCGATCCGCGTCTGGGGCTCACCGTCACCCACCGCCGCTACGTCCCCTACGGGCACGCCCACTACGCCGGGAACCTGGTGGACGGCGCCTACGTGCTGGCGGTGTTCGGGGACGTGGCCACCGAGGTGTGCATCCGCACCGACGGCGACGAGGGCCTGTTCGCCTCCTACTCCGACGTCCAGTTCCGCGCGCCCGTGCGGGCCGGGGACGTGCTGGAGGCCACCGCCACCGTCACCCGTGTCGGCACCCGCAGCCGCACCCTGGACTTCGAGGCGCGCGTGGTGTGCCGGGGCCGTCCCGACCGGGGCCCGTCGGCCGCCGAGGTGCTCGCCGAGCCGATCGTCGCGGTCACCGCGACCGGCACCGTCGTGGTGCCTCCGGCGGGCGCGTGACGGCCGGTCCGCGGCGGCCGGGGCGCGGCGCGGCGTCCAAAAAACGGGCACCGGCGGCGGAGCGGACGGGCGGCGCGATCTCCCCGCACCGTCGATCATGGCGCTGAGCTGGGATGACACGGAAACACCGCAGCGCATGCGGCGGTTGACACAGCTCGCGAAGCCGGTAGTTTGGCACCAGTCCAGCACGGGACTCACCGATCGGCCGCTCGATGGCGCCACCGGACACCGCGCCACGACGGGGACGAGCGCGGATCGCACACCGATCGCTCCTCGCCTCCGTCCCGAGCCAGGTGCGTTGCCCGGGTGCCGCGCCCGGCGGGGCCGCCCGATCGGTCGGGGGCTTGGACCCGGGAAGGGCCCGGACATCCACTAGAAAACGGAGCTTTCGTTCTCACCGCCTGTGGGACGACTCCGGCCCGAGGGATGTCGCGGGCCCTCCTCCGTGCCCCCGCCCCTCGTCCCGGTCGCTCCGGTCTCCCGCTCTGCCGTCCGCCTCCCTGCCGCCCGCCTTTCGTTCCGCTCGTTCCGCCCCGCGCACGCTTTCCTGCCGCCCCGTCGGCGGGCGGATGAACACGGTGCCTCCCCGCAGTCGGTGCGTTTCCGGCATAAAGGGGATCGCGCCCGGTCGCCACCGTCCCGGCGGCCCGGTACCGTTCGGCCAGGGGAACAGCACGAGCGGAGGAGCGTGCCGGTGGCGCAGGAGACTCTCCCGGAACGGCCCGCGGCGGCCGATGCGGCGGGTCGAGCCGGGACGGCGCAGGCGGCCGAGGCGGGCGCCGCCCGCCCGGCCCGGCTGCGCCGGGGCGGGCGGGCCGGCTGGCCCCGCATCCTGCTGGCGCTGGCCGGCGGCCTGGTCCTGTGGCTGGCGTTCCCGCCCGCCGACCTGACCCCGCTGGCGCCCGTCGGCGTCGCCCTGCTGACCCTGGCGCTGCGCGGCCTGCCCGCCCGCACCGGCGCCTGGCTGGGATTCGCCGGAGGCGTGGCGTTCTTCGTCCCGGTGCTGGACGGCATCGTCAAGGTCGGGCCGGACGGGTGGATCGTGCTCAGCCTGATCCAGGCGCTGTACTGGGCGCCCATGGGCGCGGGCATCGCCCTGGTCACCCGCCTGCCCGGCTGGCCGGTCTGGACCGCCGCGCTGTGGGTGGCCCAGGAGGCGGTCCGCGGACGCGTCCCGTTCGGCGGCTTCCCCTGGGCGCGGCTGGCGTTCAGCCAGACCGCCTCCGCCTTCACCCCGTGGGCGGCGGTCGGCGGCGCGCCGCTGGTGACCTTCCTGACCGCCCTGGTCGGCGAGCTGACCGCCTACGCCGTCGTCGCGACCGCCGGGGCGCGCCGCGGCCTGCGCCCGCACCGCGCCGGCGCCCGGCCCGTGGCCGTCGCCCTGGCCGTGTCGACCGCGGTCGTGGGCGGCGCGTTCCTCATCCCGACGCCCACCGGCGGCAAGACGGTCACCGTCGCCGTCATCCAGGGCAACGTCCCCCGGCTCGGCCTGGACTTCCTGGGGCAGCGCAGGGCCGTCCTGGACAACCACGTGCGCCGCACCCACGAGCTGGCCGCCCGCGTGCGCGCCGGGCAGCTGCCCCGCCCCGAGCTGGTGGTGTGGCCGGAGAACGCCAGCGACCTTGACCCGTTCGCCGAACCCGACGCCTACGCCGCCATCGACGGCGCCGTCAAGGACATCGGCGTGCCCGTGCTCGTCGGCGCCCTGGTCGACACCCCCGACGGGCAGAAGGTGGAGAACCGCGGCATCGTCTGGGATCCCCGCACCGGCCCCGGCGACTACTACGTCAAGCGGCACCCCGTGCCGTTCGGCGAGTATCTGCCGTTCCGCTCCCTGCTCACCAAGCTGATCACCCGGTTCGAGCGCATCCCCCGCGACTTCGCCAAGGGCACCCGCTCGGGCGTGCTGCGCCTCGGGCCGACCACGATCGGCGACGTCATCTGCTTCGAGGTCGCCTACGACAAGGAGGTCCGCGACGTGTCCGCGGGCTCCCTGCTGGTCGTGCAGACCAACAACGCCACCTACGGGCGCACCAGCCTGCCCCCGCAGCAGATCGCGATGTCCCGGCTGCGGGCGATCGAACATGGTCGTACGATCTTGGTTGCGGCGACCAGCGGCATCAGCGCGGTCGTCGCCCCGGACGGCCGGATGCTCTACCGGTCGCGGGAGTTCGTCCCCGACATGCATGTCGCCGCCGTGCCGGCGCGCACGTCGCGGACGGTGGCCGACCGACTGGGCGCGGCGCCCGAATGGGCGCTGGTGCTCCTGGCCGTGGGGGCGGTCGCGGCGGCCGCGAGGTCAACCGCCAGACAAGACGAGGGGAATTGACACCGATGGAGATCCCAGCCGAGCTCGGCCGGGTGCTGGTCATCGTGCCCACCTACAACGAGCGCGACAACATCGAGCGGCTGGTCGGCCGGGTGCGCAAGGCCGTGCCGTCGGTGGACGTGCTGGTGGTCGACGACAACAGCCCGGACGGCACCGGCGAGGTCGCCGACGCCATGGCCGCGGCCGACGACCAGGTCAAGGTGCTGCACCGCACCGCCAAGAACGGTCTGGGCGCCGCCTACATCGCCGGGTTCCGCTGGGCCCTGGACCACGGCTACGACGTCATGGTGGAGATGGACGCCGACGGCTCCCACCAGCCCGAGGAGCTGCCCCGGCTGCTCGGCGCCCTCACCGACGCCGACCTGGTGATCGGCGCCCGCTGGGTGCCCGGCGGCCAGGTCCGCAACTGGCCGCTGCGCCGCGAGGTGCTCTCCCGCGGCGCCAACACCTACGCCCGCCTCATGCTCGGCCTGCCGCTGCACGACTCCACCGGCGGCTACCGCGCCTTCCGCGCCGCCACCCTGGAGAAGATCGGCCTGGACGGCGTCGACTCCCGCGGCTACGTCTTCCAGATCGACCTGGCGCTGCGCGCGCTGCGCGAGGGGCTGCGGGTCGTGGAGGTCCCCATCACCTTCGTCGAACGCACCCACGGCGCCAGCAAGATGAACCGCGACATCATGGTCGAGGCCATGTGGCGGATCACCCAGTGGGGCACCAGCGCGCGCCTGCGCAAGCGCCGCCCGCCCCGCTGACCCGCGCCCCCGCCCCGCACGGCCGCGTCCGGCCCGCCCCGGGCCAGGCCGGGCCGCCCGGATGCCGACGTGCCGCCGGCGGGGACGGCCGCCGGGTGGAAACGTTCGCCGCCGCCCTGGCGTTGACACAGGTGAAGGGCCGACCGCCTAGGTGAAGATGGAGCCATGCTGCCGCTCGTACTGGTTCTGGCGTTCCTGCTGCTGCCGATCGTGGAGATCTACCTGATCGTCCAGGCGGTGCAGGCGATCGGCCCCTGGTGGGCGGTCGCGCTGCTGGCGGCCGGCAGCCTGCTCGGCGGCTGGATCGTCCGCCGCGAGGGACGGCGCGCCTGGCGGGACCTGCAGGAGACCCTCGGCCGCGGCCGCATGCCCGACCGCGAACCCGCCGACACCGCGCTGATCCTCATCGGCGGCATGCTGCTGCTCGTCCCCGGGTTCCTCACCGACGTGCTCGGCCTGGCGTTCGTCCTGCCGGTCACCCGGCCGCTGCTGCGGCGGCTGCTCGCCGCCCGCGTCGCCCGCCGGGTGCGGGCCGCCGGCGTCCGGTCGGTCTACCCGCCGGGGATGGACGAGGCGTTCGGCCCCTTCGGCGTCCGCGACCCGTTCGGCCGCGGAGACGCCGGCGGTACGCCGACGGGCACGGTGGTGCAGGGGGAGGTCGTCAAGGACGACGGCGGCAGCGGCGAGATCGATGTTCGCGGCGGGCGCTGACGGCGGGCCCCGACGAGGGCGCCGACGAGGGCGCCGACGAGGGCGCTGACACGGGCCCTGAGGAGGTGCGGGGGAGCGCCGACGTGCGCCGGCGGAGGCGAGACCAGATCGACGAGCGCGGGGAAGCGGGGCGGCGGCGGATCCGTGCCGTCGCCGGTGTGACGGCACGGACCGCATCCGAGCCGGAGCGGGGTCAGGCCGTCCTTCTGCGGCCCGCCCGCAGGATCGCCAGCCGCTCGGCCAGGACCTCCTCCAGGTCCTCGACCGTGCGGCGCTCCATCAGCATGTCCCAGTGGGTGCGCGGAGGCTTGCCCTTCTTCGCCTGCGGCGCCTCGCCGTCCACCCGCAGCGCCGTCACGCCGCAGTTGCGGCATTCCCAGGTCATCGGCACCTCGGCCTCGGCGGCGAGCGTCACGGTGAACCGGTGCCCCCGGGAGCAGGTGTAGTCCACCTCCTGACGGGGAGCGAGATCGGTGTTGCGATCGTTCTCGTAGCTCGTCGCTCCGAGTCGAGTGCCGCGAAGTGCGCGCTCGGCCATCGTCACGTGCCTCCCAGACGGCTTGCGGTCTCGTCCTAGCCAACGCTGCTGACCGTCACAAGATTCCCGTCGCGGGGCCGTTCCAACCCTGCTCTTTCCGGTCCGCCGGGCCGAGCGGCAGAAACGTTCGGCCCGGCGGACGCCCCCGCGCCCGGTCAGCCGCGCGTGGTCAGCACATGATCGACCAGCCCGTACTCCAGCGCCTCGGCGGCGGTGAAGTACCGCTCCCGCGCGATGTCCGCGCCCACCCGCGCCGGGTCCCGGCCGGTGGCCTCGCCCAGGATCTCCACCGTCCGCTCCCGCAGCCGGTTGATCTCCCGCGCCTGGATCTCCAGGTCGGCGGCCCGGCCCCGGGACGCCTCGACCGCCGGCTGGTGCAGCAGGATCCGCGAACTGACCGGCGCGGCCCGCCGCCCCGGGGCTCCGGCGGCCGGCAGCACCGCCGCCGCCGGTCCCGCCTGCCCCACGCAGGCGGTCTCCACCTGCGGGCGGATGTGGCGCATGGTGTCCAGCACCGCCGTCATCGCCGTCAGAGAGCCGCCCGGCGAGTTGATGTAGAGGCTGATGGGACGGTCGGGGTCCATGCCCTCCAGCGCCAGCGGCTGCGCGGTGACGTCGTTGGCGGCGGTGTCGTCGACCGGCGTGCCCAGGAACACGATCCGGTCCCCGAACAGCCTGCCGTACGGGCTCGTCTCCCGGTGGCCGTAGGGGGTGCGCTCGACGAACGAGGGGACCGCGTACCGGCCCTCGGCCCGCGGGAGGCGCCCCATCACGCCCCCACCCGGTCGGTGGTGTCGACGACGTGGTCGACGAACCCGTACTCCAGGGCCTGCTCGGCGGTGAACCAGCGGTCCCGGTCGGAGTCGGCCTCGATGCGCTCCAGCGGCTGCCCGGTGTGCCGGGCGTGCAGCTCGGCCAGCACGCGCTTGAGGTACACCGACTGCTCGGCCTGGATCTTGATGTCGGACGCGGTGCCGCCGATGCCGCCGTGCGGCTGGTGCATCATCACCCGCGCGTGCCGCAGCGCGTACCGCTTGCCCGGGGCGCCCGCGCACAGCAGCGTCTGCGCCATGGACGCCGCCAGGCCCAGCGCGACGGTGGCCACGTCGTTGGGCACGAACTGCATCATGTCGTAGATCGCCATCCCGGCGTCCACCACGCCGCCGGGGGAGTTGATGTAGACGGTGATGCCGCGGTGCGGGTCCTGCGCCGCCAGCAGCTGCAACTGGGCGCAGACCCGGTTGGCCAGGTCGTCGTCGATCTCCTTGCCGAGGAACACGATCCGCTGGTCGAGCAGCCGGTGCATCAGCTGCTCCTGCCCCAGCCGCGCCGGCACGTCCACCGCCGTGCTGCTCCTGCCCGCGTACGTCGGCGGTCCGGACCGTTCCTCGCCGAAGCCCTGACCGAGCCCGTCGCACATGAACCCTCCCGAAGATCATCTGTACGTTCTGTACGTACTGTACATTTCGAGCCCGAGCCTACGTCCGCGGCGTCCGAAGGGACAGGGGGGTTCGCCGTAAGATGAACACGTGGAGAAGCCGGTGACGGAGGCACGCGCGGAGTTCGCCGACCTGGTGAACCGGGTCGCCTACTCCGGGGAGCGCATCGCGCTCACCCGGCGGGGGAAGGTCATGGCGGCCCTGGTGTCGGCCGAGGACCTCGAGCTGCTGGAGAGCCTGCGGGAGGGGCGCCTCCACCTCGCCCAGACCGGCCCGTCCGGCGCGGAGGAGCGCCCGGAGCCGCAGCCCGCGCCGCAGCCCCACCCCGCCCCGCTGCGCGTCGCCGCCCAGTACCGCCCGCCCGGCGGCCCCCAGCGCCCCGGCTTCACCCCCTGACCCCCGGTCTCCGCTGTCCCGACCGGCCTGTGCGGGTTGGCGGGCGGCCGAGCCGTAACGAGCGTGGTTGCGGGTGACCGCCCGGCGGCACGCCGGCGGCGCCGTCAACTGCAGCCCGCGCCGCCGCCCCGTCGCGCGACGGGGCGGCGGGTCGGCCAGGACACCGCCCGCCGGGCGGGCTCGCCGGGCGCGGGGGCGGGGGAGCAGCCGGGATAATGACCCCATGGACCATCAGGCCGAGGCGGACGACGCGGTGGACGCGGTGGACGCGGTGGACGCCGGTGAGCCGCCAGTCGATCCGCGCGGCGAGCTCGGCGAGTTCCTGCGCAGCCGCCGGGCCCGGGTGAGGCCGGCGGACGTCGGGCTCCCGGCCGGCGGCCGGCACCGGCGGGTGCCGGGGCTGCGCCGCGAGGAGCTGGCGCAGCTCGCCGGGGTGTCGGTCGCCTACCTGACGCGTCTGGAGCAGGGCCGGGGCAACAACGTGTCCTTCGAGGTGCTCGACGCCATCGCCCGGGCCCTGCGGCTGACCGACGCCGAACACGCCCACCTGACGCATCTGGTGAAGTGCCGGCGCCGGCACAGGCACGAGCCGCCTCCGCGGGACCGGGTGCGCCCCGCACTGCGGGACATGCTGGCCTCCCTGGAGACGGTGCCCGCCTACGTGACGGGGCACCGCACGGACATCCTGGCCTGGAATACGATGGCGGCGGCCGTGTTCGGCGACTGGGACCGGCTGCCCGTCCGCGAGCGCAACTGGGCCCGGCTGGTGTTCCTGCACTCCGAACACCGGAGCCTGTTCGCCGACTGGGAGGCGGTGGCGGCGGACGTCGTCGGCGCGCTGCGCCTGTACGCGGGGTGCCGGCCGGACGACCCCGAGCTGGCGGCGCTGGTGGGCGACCTGTCGGCGCGCAGCGCGCAGTTCCGCGGCCTGTGGGCGCGCCACGACGTCAAGGAGAACAGCCACGGCGTGCGGCGGCTGCGCCATCCGCGGGTGGGCGACCTGGCCCTGTCGTTCGAGTCGTTCCGGCTGCCCGACGACGAGGAGCAGGTCCTGACCGTCTACCACGCCCCCGCCGGGTCCGCGGCGGCGCAGGACCTGCGGCTGCTGGCCGACCGGGCCGCGGACGCCGCCGTCACCGGCTGACCGCGGGGCCGGCCGGGCCTTCAGCGGCCGTCGGGCGAGGCGGGGACGGTCCGCCACAGGCCGCGGGCGGCCATGACGTCGCGCAGGGTGAGCAGGTCGTCGGTCATGATGCCGTCGACGCCCAGGTCGAGGAGGCGTTCCATCTCGGTGCGGCGGTTGACGGTCCAGGCGTGCACCTGCAGGCCCAGCTCGTGGGCCTGGGCGACGAAGGACTCGGTGACGAACGGGACCGGCCCCAGCCCGTGGGGGACCTGGGCGCAGGCGACGCCGGTGGCGGCCAGGCGCACGAGCTTGGCGGCGGGGCCGCCGTAGGACTTGGCGCGCAGCGCCATGACGCCGCGGGGGCCGAGCGCCATGCACACGTCCTTGTCGGTGAACAGCGGCAGGCGGGCGCGCATCTGCTCGAGCCTGCGCGTGGAGAAGGAGGTGATGCAGACCCGGTCCCACGCCTTGGTGCGGTGCAGGACGCGGGCGAGGGGGCCGATGACGGGGGCGTCCTTGAGGTCGATGTTGAAGCGGGCCTCGGGGAAGGACCCGAGCAGGTCGTCCAGGCGGGGGATGGGCTCGGTGCCGTGGATGCGGGCCTTGGCGACCTCGGCGTAGGGGAGGCGGGCGATGGTGCCGCGGCGGTCGGTGACGCGGTCGAGGGTGCGGTCGTGGAAGGCGACGACGACGCCGTCGGCGGTGGCGTGCGCGTCGGTCTCCAGGTAGCGGTAGCCGAGGTCGACGGCGCGCTGGAAGGCGGCCATGGAGTTCTCGGGACGGTCGGCGGCCCCGCCGCGGTGGGCGAAGGCGATGGGGCCGTCGTGGTCGAGGAATGCGTAGCTGCGCCGCACGCCCCGATTATCGCCGTCCGGCGCCGCCGCAGGCGATCTTCCCCGTCCCGGGGTGTCGCCCTTACTTTGTCAAAGCGCGGGGTCGTGGGCCCATTCGCGGCGGCGCGCCTCGGCGAGCGCGATGGCCGTGGCGACGGCGACGTTGAGGGAGCCGACGCGGCCGATCTGGGGGATGTAGGCGACGGCGTCGGCGGCGGCCAGCAGGGCGGGGGAGCAGCCGTGGTCCTCGCCGCCCACGGCCAGGCACACGTCGCCGTCGAGCGGGGCCTCGTGCAGGGGCTGGGCGTCGCCGGTGAGTTCGATCGCGACCAGGCGCAGGCCCGCCTCGCGCACGGCGGCGGCGGCCTGGGCGGCGGTTCCGGCGTGCTCCCAGGGGACGAGCCGTTCGCTGCCCAGGGCGGTCTTGCCGACGCCGCGGTGGTCGGGGGTGGTGGCGTTGCCGGCCAGCCAGAGGTGCTCGACGCCGAAGGCGGCGGCGCTGCGCAGGATGGAGCCGATGTTGAACGGCTGGGTGACCGATTCGACCAGCAGCCCCAGGCGGGCGTCGGTGCGGCGGCGCCAGTCGCGGTTGAGGCGCTTGACGTCGGTGGGGCGCAGCTGCCGGCGGGCGGGCGCGGCGGTCTGCGGCTTGCTCATGGGGTCGGGCCTTCCTGCGTTCGGGCGGACACGGCGAGGATCCGGTAGGCGGAGCGGGAGGCGATCCGCTCGGTGGGGAAGCCCTGGTCGTTCAGCCAGCGCTGCAGGGAGTCCGCGCCGAGGTGCTTTTGGACGACCAGGTGGGCGCGGCCGCCGGGGGTGAGGCGGGGCAGCCAGGCGAGCAGCAGGTCGTGCAGGGCCTTCTTGCCGATGCGGATCGGCGGGTTGGACCAGATCGCGTCGAAGCGCAGCCCGGGATCGGTCTCGTCCGCCAAGCAGAACCTTACATTGTCAAGGCCTGCGGTCGTGGCATTCTGCTCCGCCAAATCCAAAGCCCTGCGATTCACGTCCACCCCCCAAACAACCGCCTGAGGCGAACGGCGCGCCAGGGTGAGTGCGATGGGGCCGTAGCCGCAGCCCAGGTCCAGGAGGGTGCCGGCGGCGGGGGGAGGCGGCGCGGTCTCCAGCAGGATGCGCGTGCCGGGGTCGATGCGGTCGGGTGAGAACATGCCGCTGTCGGTCGCGAGCCGCAGGTGCAGGTCGGGCAGGACGAGATCGACGGTGCGGCGGCGGCTGGGCGCCTCGGGCCGCGAGGCGAAGTAGTGTTCCCCCACGTCGGCCGACCGTACCAGCGTTGCGGCCCGGCCGCGCACGGCGGGCGTCCCGCCGCAGCGCGCGGGGCCGCCGTGCCGGACGGGGCGCCGGGGTCAGGGCAGGCGGGAGAACCAGAGCAGGGACGTGCCGCCGGCGGCGAGGGCGAACAGCAGGGCGATGCCGGTGAAGCGGGCGGAGACGTCGCGGTGCTCGATCTTCCAGCCGAGCGAGCTGCCGATGTTGGCGTAGACCTCCGACAGCTGGTCGGCGTCGGTGGCCTCGTACGCCTTGCCCTGGGTGCTCTCGGCGAGCATGCGCAGGGTCTCCTTGTTGACCGAGACGCTGGTGGTCTCGCCTTCGATGTCGACGGTGCCGTAGGGGGTGCCGAAGGCGATGGTGGAGACCGGGACGTGGGCGGCGCGGGAGGCGTCGATGGCCTCGGGGACGGTGCGGCCGGTGGTGTTGTCGCCGTCGGACAGCAGCACGATGTGGGCGGGCGGCGGGTCGCCCTGGCTGGCCTGGGCGTCGAAGGAGCGGACGGCCTGCAGGGAGGTGAAGACGGCCTCGCCGATGGCGGTGCGCTTGGCCAGGACGAGCTGGTCGATGGAGGCGATGGCGGCCTCGCGGTCGGTGGAGGGGGCGGCGACGAGGTTGGCGCTGCCGGCGAAGGAGACGACGCCGACGTTGAAGCGGCTGGGCAGGTCGCGGATGAACTTCTTGGCGGCGGCCTTGGCGGCCTCGAAGCGGGTGGGGGCCACGTCGCGGGCCATCATCGACAGGGAGACGTCGACGGCGACCAGGACGGTGGCGCGGTCGCGGGGGACCTTGACGCCGGTGGCCGGGCGGGCGAAGCCGATCATCATCAGCAGGATCATGCTGAGGAACAGGCCGGCGGCGACGTGGCGGCGCCAGCCGGGGCGGCGGGGGGCGACCTGGCTGAGCAGGGCCAGGTTGGTGAAGCGGACGGTGTGCCGGCGGCGGCGCAGCTGCACGAGCACGTAGGCGGCGGCCAGCAGCGGGAGCAGCGCCAGCAGCCAGAGTCGTTCGGGCGACAGGAAGGTCATGGGCGCACCCCCTGGGCGGCGACGGCGCGTCCGGCGGCGCGGCGTTGGCGCAGCGCGAAGCGCGCGATGTCGGTGATCCAGTCGCGGTCGGTGCGGAGGACGAGGTGGTGGGCGCCGCAGCGGCGCAGGGCGTCGCGGGTGCGTTGGCGTTGGGCGGCGGCGGCCTGTGCGTAGCGTTGGCGGGTGCGTCGGTTGAGCACGATCTCGTGGACGGTTCCGGTCTCGGGGTCGGTCATCTCGACCAGGCCGACGTCGGGGAGGTCGAGTTCGCGGGGGTCGATGATCTCGACGGCGAGGACCTGGTGGCGGGCGGCGAGGCGGCGGAGGGGGCGTTCCCAGGTGGGGTGGGGGTTGTGCAGGGCGGGGTCGGTGGGGTCGAGGAAGTCGGAGACGATGACGCGCAGGCCGCGGCGGGTCTGGCCGCGGTGCAGGGCGGTGATGGCTTGGGCGAGGTCGGGGGTGGGGGTGTGGGGGTTGGTGTCGGCGGTGGGGGTGGGGGTGTCGAGGATGCCTTGCAGGAGGGTGTACATGGCGGCTTTGCCGGTGCGGGCGGGCCAGCGGTGCAGGCCGCCGGGGCCGAGGAGGTAGGCGCCGATGCGGTCGCCGAGGCGGACGGTGAGGAAGCCGACGGCGGCGAGGGCGGCGACGGCGAGGTCGCGTTTGAGGAGGGTGGTGGTGCCGAACTGCATGCTGGGGCTGAGGTCGGTGAGGGCCCAGAGGTGGAGTTCGTGGTCGGCGACCAGGTCGCGGACGTGGGGGGTGGTGGTGCGGGCGGTGACGGCCCAGTCCATGTGGCGGACGTCGTCTTCGCCGGGTTGGTAGAGGCGGGCTTCGGCGAGTTCGGTGCCGGGGCCGGGGAGCAGGCCCATGTGTTCGCCGTGCAGGAGGCCGTCGAGGCGTCGGGTGACGGCGAGTTCGAGGCGGCGGAGGGTGCGTTCGGGGGCGAGGGCGGTGAGTTTGTCGGTGCGGCGTGAAGTCGGAGGCCAAGCGGTCTTAGGAAGACAA
>NZ_BAABDO010000148.1:0-13918 GCF_039539665.1 Actinomadura keratinilytica | reverse complement strand
GTGCCCGACAGCCCGCCGCCGATCGAGGGCGCGGTCAACTTCAACAAGGACTGACCTTCCAGAGCGTCGTTCCCGGGCCACGTGGCGAAGGGCCCGCATCGTGCCGGCCGCACGATGCGGGCCCTTTCCGCGTCCGCCGCCCGCGGATCGATCCGTTTCACAAATGCATTCACGTGCGGAGATCACCGTCCGCAGCGGATTCGTGACGATCTTGCGGCGGAACATTCCGGCCCGCGCCGCGGCGTTTTCCGCATGGCGCGGATGATCTCGGCGCGGACGCGGACTAGGATTGGCCGGCGCACGAGAATCTCAGTTCGGCGATTCCGGCCGGGTGCGCGCGGGTGGCCGGGGGTCGAGGAGCACGATGACCATGGCCCAGTCCGCGGCCGACCGGCCGGCGAGTCCCCTGTCGGCGTCCTCGCGTGGCGGCCCCACGGTGCTGCGCGTGCAGCTCGGCGCGCAGCTGCGCCGCCTCCGCGAGACCGCGGGCATCAGCCGTGAGGACGCGGCGTACGCGATCCGCGCGTCGGTGTCGAAGATGTGCCGCCTGGAGCTCGGCCGGGTCGGGTTCAAAGAGCGCGACGTGGCCGACCTGCTCACCATGTACGGGGTGGTCGACGACGCCGAGCGGGCGGGGCTGCTGTCGCTGGCGCGGCGCGCCAACGAGCGCCAGTGGTGGCAGCCGTACGGCGACATCATGCCGAGCTGGTTCGAGCAGTACGTGGGCCTGGAGGAGGCTGCGGTGCGGCTGCGCACGTACGCGACGCAGTTCGTGCCGGGCCTGCTGCAGACCGCCGACTACGCCCGCGCCGTGGCGCGGCTGCGCCATCCGCACGCTGCCAAGCAGGAGCTGGAGCGCCGCGTCGGCCTGGAGATGGCGCGGCAGCGGCTGCTGACCCGGCCGGACGCGCCCAAGCTGTGGACGGTGATCGACGAGGCGGCGCTGCGGCGGCGGCTGGGCGGCACCGCGGTGCTGCGCGGCCAGCTCGAACACCTGCTGGAGGTGAGCGCGCTGCCGAGCGTCACCGTGCAGATCCTGCCGTTCGACCGGGGGGTGAGCGCGCCGGGCGGCCCGTTCACCATCCTGCGCTTCCAGGAGCCGGACGTGCCCGACGTGGTGTACCTGGAGCAGCTCGACAACGCCGCCTACCTGGAGCGGCGCGCCGACCTGGACGCATACGGCCGCACCATGGACACGCTGTGCGCGCAGGCGTGCGTCCCGGGCGAGACCGCGGCGCTGATCGAAGGCATCCTCGCCGAACTGTGACCCCGCGGCCGCCGCCGTCCGCCGTCCCGCCGTGCCCGCAGGCCCTCGGCGGCACGTCCCCTCGCCCCCGCTGAGATGATCTTCGCTGGTCAGACTGCGATCGCAATCACAGGGCCCCCTCTGGCGACTTAGGCAAGCCTTAGCTAAATTGAATCGGCCCCCCGGTCTGAACGAGGAAGACTCGACGACCAACACAACCCCCTCTGGAGCCGACCATGAGAGCCATCCCTCTCCCCCGCGGCGCGGCGGTGGCCGTCACCGCCGCCGTCGCCCTCGTCTACGTTTCCGGCTGTGCGGAGAAGGACGGCGGAGGCGGCGGGTCGGACGCGATCCAGGTGACCGCGAGCGACAGCGCGTGCGAGGTGTCGCGCACCGAGTTCCCGGCCGGGCACGTCCGACTGGCGGTGCGCAACACCGGCTCCAAGGTCACCGAGGTCTACGTCTACGCGCCCGGCGACCGGATCGTCACCGAGCGGGAGAACATCGGGCCGGGCACCCGGGCCGAGATCACCGCGGAGGTGAAGGCCGGGTCGTACGAGATCGCCTGCAAGCCCGGTATGAAGGGCGACGGCATCCGGCAGAAGGTGACCGCGACCGGTCAGGGCGCGCCCCGTCCGAACGATCCGCGTTTGGATCGTGCCATCGCCGACTACCGCAAGTACGTCCAGGCGCAGGCCGACGAAACGCTGCCCAAGGCCGAGAAGTTCGCCGCCGCCGTCAAGGCGGGCGACGTGGCGGAGGCCAAGAAGACCTACGCGCAGTCCCGGATCGGCTGGGAGCGCACCGAGCCGGTCGCCGAGTCGTTCGGCGACATCGACCCCAAGGTGGACGTGCGCGAGGACGGCCTCGAACAGGGCCAGACCTGGACCGGCTGGCACCGCCTGGAGAAGGCGCTGTGGCGCGACGGCAGGATCGGCGAGGAGGAGAAGAAGCTCGCCGACCGGCTCATCACCGACCTGAAGGACTGGCAGAACCGGGTCGGCACCGCCGACATCACCGCGACCGGTATGGCCAACGGCGCCAAGGAGCTGCTCGACGAGGTCGCCACCGGCAAGGTCACCGGTGAGGAGGAGCGCTACAGCCACACCGACCTGGTGGACTTCCACGCCAACGTGGAGGGCGCGCAGAAGTCCTACGAGCTGCTCAAGCCGGTGGTGTCCGAGAAGGACCCGGCGCTGGCCAAGGAGCTGGACACGCGGTTCGCCGAACTGTTCAAGCTGCTGGACGACCACCGCGACAAGGGCTCCCCCGACGGGTTCGTCTCCTATGACACCGTCGGCAAGGACGACCGCAAGAAGCTGTCGGACGGTGTCAACGCGCTGGCCGAGCCGCTGTCCAAGCTTGCCGCCGCCGTCGCCAAGTGAGGAGCGGGTCCGATGAGCGCTGACTCTGCGACCGCCGCCGTGAAGGTCTCGCGGCGCAGGCTGCTCGGGTGGGGCGGCGCGGGCCTGGCGCTCGGCGCGACCGCGGGCGGCGGCGCCGCGGCGGCCGCGATCGGGATGAGCGGCGACACCGCGCCGCAGGCCGGTGACGCGGTGCCGTTCTACGGGCCGCACCAGGCCGGCATCGCCACGCCCGTGCAGGACCGCCTGCACTTCGCCGCCTTCGACGTCACCACCGGCGACCGCGACGCGCTGGTGTCCCTGCTCAAGGAGTGGACGCGGGCGGCGGCGCGGATGACCGCCGGGCGTCCGGTCGGCGAGGGCGCGGTCGGCGGCCTGCCCGAGGCCCCGCCGGACGACACCGGCGAGGCCCTCGGCCTTCGGCCGTCCCGCCTCACCCTCACCGTCGGGTTCGGCCCGACCCTGTTCACCAAGGACGGCACGGACCGGTTCGGCCTCGCGGCCCGCCGCCCGCCCGCGCTGGTCGATCTCCCGTCCTTCCCCGGCGACGCCCTGGACCCGGCGCGCAGCGGCGGCGACCTGTGCGTGCAGGCGTGCGCCGACGACCCCCAGGTGGCGGTGCACGCGATCCGCAACCTGGCGCGGATCGGGTTCGGCAAGGTGTCGGTGCGCTGGTCGCAGCTGGGGTTCGGCAAGACGTCGTCCACCACGCCGGACGCGCAGACCCCGCGCAACCTGATGGGGTTCAAGGACGGCACCCGCAACATCTCCGGCACCGACACCGCCGCGCTGGACGAGCACGTGTGGGTGCAGCCGCAGGACGGCGCGCCGTGGATGGTCGGCGGCTCGTACCTGGTGGCGCGCCGGATCGCGATGAACATCGAGACCTGGGACCGCGCCCCGCTGAAGGAGCAGGAGGACATCTTCGGCCGCACCAAGGGCGAGGGCGCGCCCTACGGCCGGAAACGCGAGCACGACGAGCCGGACCTGAACGCCATGCCCGCCGACGCGCACGTGCGGCTGGCCCATCCCGACAGCAACGGCGGCGCCCGGATGCTGCGCCGCGGCTACTCCTACACCGACGGCACCGACGGGCTGGGACGGCTGGACGCCGGGCTGTTCTTCCTGGCCTACCAGCGCGACATCCGCCGCGGCTTCCTGCCGGTGCAGACGCGCCTGGCACGCAGTGACGCCCTGAACGAGTACATCCGCCATGTCGGCTCGGCGGTCTTCGCGATCCCGCCCGGGGTCCGGGACGCGTCCGACTGGTGGGGCAAGGAGCTGTTCGCCTGATGTTCGCCAACTACTTGATCGGGCTGCGCGAGGGCCTGGAGGCCAGCCTGATCGTGTGCATCCTGGTCGCCTACCTGGTCAAGACGGGGCGGCGGGACGCGCTGCGCCCCATCTGGGCGGGCGTGGCGATCGCGGTCGGCATCGCGCTGGCGTTCGGCGCGGTGCTGCAGTACGGCTCGTCCACGCTGACGTTCGAGGCGCAGGAGTTCCTCGGCGGCACCCTGTCGATCATCGCGGTGGGGCTGGTCACCTGGATGGTGTTCTGGATGCGCCGCACCGCCCGGCACCTGCGCGCCGAGCTGCACGGCAAGCTGGACCAGGCGCTGGTCATGGGCACCGGCGCGCTGGTGGTGACGGCGTTCCTGGCGGTGGGCCGGGAGGGCCTGGAGACCGCGCTGTTCATCTGGTCGGCGGTGCAGGCCACCGGCGACGGGGCGCGGCCGCTGGCCGGCGCGCTGCTCGGCCTGGCCACGGCCGTGCTGCTGGGCTGGCTGTTCTACCGCGGCACCGTGCGGATCAACCTGGCCCGGTTCTTCACCTGGACGGGTGCGATGCTGGTGGTCGTGGCGGCCGGGGTGCTGGCCTACGGGTTCCACGACCTGCAGGAGGCGCGGTTCCTGCCGGGCCTTGGCACCCTGGCGTTCGACGTCAGCGACGCGATCCCGCCGGGCAGCTGGTACGGCACCCTGCTCAAGGGCACGATCAACTTCCAGCCGGATCCGACCGTGCTGCAGGTCGCGGTGTGGCTGCTGTACCTGGTGCCGGTGCTGACGCTGTTCCTGCTGCCGGGCCGGGGCGGGCGGCCCGCCAAGGCGCAGGCCGCCCCGGTCGGCGAGGCCGAGCCGTCCGCCTGATCAGCGTTCGCGGCGGGTGCGGGCGATCGAGCGGCGGGCGGCCGCGACCACGGCGTCGGCGGTGACGCCGAGTTCGGCGAGCACCCGGTCGCCCGGGCCGGACATCCCGAACCGCTCGACCGACACGGCCTCGCCGTGGGTGCCGAGGTAGCGCCACCAGCCCTGGGCGACGCCCGCCTCCACGCTGACCCGGGCGGGCACGTCGGGCGGCAGGACGGCGTCGCGGTACGCCGCGTCCTGCTCGGCGAACCACTCCAGGCACGGCATCGACACCACGCGGGCGGCGATCCCGTCGGCGGCCAGCCGGGCGCGGGCCTCGACGGCGAGCGCCACCTCCGCCCCCGTCGCCATGATCAGCACGTCGGGGGACGGGGCGTCGGCCAGCACGTAGCCGCCGCGCGCCACGTCGGCCGCCACGTCCCGGCCGCCGTGGTCGAGGGCGGGGGCGGGGTGGCGGCCGAGCGCGAACGCCGCCGGCCGGTCGGCCCGCTCCAGCACGCGCCGCCAGGCGGCGACCGTCTCGGCCGCGTCCGCCGGGCGCACCACGTCCAGCCCCGGCACCGCGCGCAGCCCCCACAGCTGCTCGACGGGCTGGTGGGTCGGCCCGTCCTCGCCGACCGAGGCCGAGTCGTGGGTGAACGCCAGCGCGACCGGCAGCCGCATCATCGCCGCCAGCCGCAGCGCGGGCCGCAGGTAGTCGGAGAACGCCAGGTAGGTGGTGCCGAACGGGCGGAACCCGCCGTGCAGGGCGATGCCGTTGAGGATCGCGGCCATGGCGTGCTCGCGGATGCCGAAGTGCAGCGCCGTGCCCGCCGGGTCGGCGGCGGAGAACGGGCGGCGGCCGGGGAAGGCGACGTTGGTCGACTCCGACAGGTCGGCCGAGCCGCCCCAGATCTGCGGCAGGTGCTCGGTGAGCGCGGCGAGCACGGCCCCGTTGGTCGTGCGGGTCGGCTGGGGCGCGTCGCCCGGCGCCGGGAGCAGGTCCGCCCAGTCGGCGGGAAGGGCGCCGGTGGCCAGCCGTTCGTCCAGGTCGGCCAGGTCGGGGGGTGCGGCGGCGCGCCAGGCGGCGTGGGCCTTGTCCCAGTCGGCGTGCAGCCGGGCGCCGCGTTCCAGCGCCGCCCGCGTGCGGTCCAGGACGTGCTCGGGGACGGCGAAGGACGCCTGCGGGTCCATGCCGAGCAGCCGCTTGACCTCGGCGGTCTCGTCGGCGCCGAACGGGCCGGCGTGCGCGGCGGCCGTTCCGCCGCGGGTGGGGGCCGGGGCGCCGATCACGGTGCGGACGGCGACCAGGGACGGGCGGTCGCGTTCGTCCCGCGCCGCCGCCAGCGCGGCCCGCAGCGCGTCCAGGTCGTCGCCGTCGTCCACGACCTGGACGTGCCAGCCGTAGGCGCGGTAGCGGGCCGGGACGTCCTCGGTGAACGACAGCGAGGTGGGGCCGTCGATGCTGATGCCGTTGTCGTCGTACACCACGACCAGTTCGCCGAGGCCGAGCGTGCCCGCCAGCGAGGACGCCTCGGCGCTGACGCCCTCCTGCAGGTCGCCGTCGCCGGCCACGCACCACACCGTCCGGTCGGCGAACGGGGCGCCGGCCCGCAGCAGGGCGCGTTCGTGCCGCAGCGCCATCGCCATGCCGACCGCCGTCGCGACGCCCTGGCCGAGCGGGCCGGTGGTCATCTCCACGCCCGCCGTGTGGCCGTACTCGGGGTGGCCGGGGGTGCGGGACCCGAACGCGCGGGTCCGGCGCAGGTCGTCGAGGGTGAGGCCGTAGCCGGTCAGGTAGAGCTGGATGTACAGCAGCAGGCTCGCGTGGCCGGCCGACAGCACGAACCTGTCGCGGCCCCGCCAGCCGGGGTCGGCGGGGTCGTGCCGCATCAACTCCTGGAACAGCACGTGCGCCACCGGCGCCAGCGCCATCGCGGTGCCCGCGTGGCCGTTGCCCTTGGCCTCCACGACGTCGAGCGCCAGCACCCGCGCCACGTCGACCGCCGCCCTGTCCAGGTCCCGCGTCATCTGCCCTCCCCGCGCTTCTGTACGACGCTAGACAAACTTATGCTGATTGACAAACAAAAGTAATCTGGACGGGTGGTCAAGAAGCGAGCGGCGGTACCGCGCGCCGGTGCCGGGACGTTGCTGACCCTCATCCGCACCGGCCGCGCGAGCACCCGGGCCGACCTGGTCCGGCTGTCGGGTTTCGCCCGGTCCACCGTGGCGCAGCGGCTGGACGCCCTGCTGGAGGCCGGGCTGATCGTCCCGGCCGGGGACGCGGGCTCCACCGGCGGGCGCCCGCCGGAGACGTTCGCCTTCAACCGGCACGCCGGGGTGCTGCTGGGCGCCGACATCGGCGGCAGCCACACCCGCGTCGCCGTCACCGACCTCGCCGCGGACGTGCTCGCCGAGACCGAGGCCGACCTGGACGTGGCCGACGGCCCCGACGCGGTGCTGTCCTGGGTGACCGAGGCGTTCGCGCGGCTGCTGGCGCGGGTCGGCCGCGAGACCGCCGACGTGCGCGGCGTCGGCGTCGGCGTGCCGGGGCCGGTGGACGGCACCGGACGGCTGGTCAGCCCGCCGATCATGCCCGACTGGGACGGGGTGTCGGTGCCCGAGCGGGTGTCCCGCGCCCTGTTCAAGGGCGCCGCCGAGGAGATGGGCGAGGACGTCCCCGTGGTGGTCGACCGGGACGTCAACATCATGGCGCTCGGCGAGCAGAAGGCGGGCGGGCACGACCACGCGGACATGGTCGTCGTCAAGATCGGCATCGGGATCGGCGCCGGGCTGATCGTGGGCGGCGAGATCTACCGGGGCGCGCAGGGCGCCGCCGGCGACCTGGGCCACCTGCGCCGCGGCACCGACGAGCCGTGCCGCTGCGGCAACCGCGGCTGCCTGGAGGCGACCGCGGGCGGCTGGGCGATCCGCCGCCGCCTGGTGGAGCGCGGCTACGACGTGCGCACCAGCCAGGACATCGCCCGGCTGGCCCGGCGCGGCGACCACGAGACGGTCCGGCTGGTGCGCCAGGCGGGGCGGCTGATCGGCGAGGCGCTCGCCGATGTGGTGGGGCTGTTCAACCCGTCCCACATCATCATCGGCGGCAACCTCGCCGAGGCCCGCGAGCCGCTGCTGGCCGGGATCCGCGAGGTGGTGTACGAGCGGGCGCAGGTGCTCGCCTCGCGCGACCTGCAGATCGTCCCCACCACGCTCGGCCACCGGGCGGGCACCATCGGCGCCGCCCTGCTGGTGCACGAACGCCTCTACGACGCCGACCGCATCAGCGCCGCCCTCGGCTGACCGGAACTCCCCCGCGGCAGCGCGCCGCCGCGCCCGGCCACCGGCCGCCTGCGCATAATCTGGCGGCCGTGTTCGCCGTCTGACCTGGGCGTGCACGGACGGCCGCGGCGAGCGCGCCGCCGCCCCGGAGCGCCCGCACCCGGCGGCGCCGCTTTTGACCGCGTACGCTCCGGCTTCGGAATGAAGCTGGACATAAGTGCATTTTGACCTGTTGAATGCCGCCGAAGGAGGGAACCGGGACATGACCGCGAACTCGCAACAGATCGCACTGCTGGACGCGCTGCCCGAGACGGCCGTCGCCGTCGGGGTGCAGGCGGCGGACTGGCGGGAGGCGATCACCGCGTCCGGCGATCTCCTGGTGGCCTCCGGTGCGACCACCGACGCCTACACCGCCGAGATGATCGACACCGTCGAACGCCTCGGCCCCTACATCGTGCTGGCCCCGGGGCTGGCGCTGGCGCACTCGCGCCCCTCGCCGTCGGTGCTGCGCACGGGCCTGTCCTGGGCGGCGCTGGCCACGCCCGTGCCGTTCGGCCATGAGGCCAACGACCCGGTCCGGCTGGTCATCGGCCTGGCCGCGGTCGACCACGACGCGCACTCGGGCGCCCTGGCCAAGCTCGCCCGCATGCTCGCCGACGCGGGCCGCATGCGGGCCCTGCAGGACGCCACCTCCGCCGCCGAGGTCCGGCGGCTCATCTCCGAGTACGAAGGAGGCCAGGAGTGAAGCTGCTCGCGGTCTGCGGCATGGGCATCGGAACGAGCATCATCCTCAAGACCAACGCCGAGAAGGCGCTGCAGAGCCTCGGTGTCGACGGCGAGGTGGAGGTGGCCGACATCGGCACCGCGCGCGGCGCCGCGGTCACCGCCGACGTGGTGCTGACCTCCGGTGAACTGGCCGCCGAGCTGGGCGAGGTGTCCGCCGAGGTCGTGGTGGTGGACAACTTCGTGGACGTCGACGAGATCACCGGCAAGCTGTCGGCCGTCCTCGAGTCACGCGGCTGACCGGCGGGAGGACGTCATGGACCGGGTCGTCGACGTCGCGCAGTTCATCGTCAACGAGATCCTCAGCGTCCCCGCCTACCTGGTGGGGATCATCACCGCGGTCGGCCTGCTGGCGCTGCGCCGCTCGGCCGGGCAGGTGGTCGGCGGCGGGCTGAAGGCCGCGCTCGGCTTCCTGCTGGTCAGCGCGGGCGCCACGCTGGTCACCGCCGCATTGGACCCGCTCGGCAAGATGGTGCAGGGCACCACCGGCGCGCACGGCGTGGTGCCGACCAACGAGGCGATCGTGGGCATCGCCCAGGACCGGTTCGGCGCCCAGGTCGCGTGGATCATGATCCTTGGGTTCGCGCTGGCGCTGGTGCTGGCCCGGGTCACCCCGCTGCGGTACGTGTTCCTCACCGGCCACCACATGCTGTTCATGGCCACGCTGCTCACCATGGTGCTGGCCACGACCGACATGCCGACCTTCGAGGTGGTCGCCGTTGGAACGGTCCTCATGGGTGTCATGCTGGTGGCGATGCCCGCACTGGCCCAGCCGTGGACGCGCCGGGTGGGCGGCGACGGCAAGATCGCCGTCGGTCACTTCGGCACCCTCGGCTACATCGCGGCGGGCGCCACCGGGCAGCTGGTCGGCCGGCGCAGCCGCAGCACCGAGGAGATGAAGATCCCCGAGGGGCTGCGGTTCCTGCGCGACTCCATGGTCGCCACCGCGCTGTCCATGGTGCTGATCTACGTGGTGGTGGCGCTGCTGTACCTGGGCCGCGCCGGGCGGGACGAGGCGTTCGCCGCGTTCGGCGACGGCGCCGCCGGCGTCGGCGACTACCTCATGCAGGCCGTCATGCAGGGCCTGCAGTTCGGCATCGCCGTCGCGGTCATCCTGTTCGGCGTGCGGACCATCCTGGGCGAGCTGGTGCCCGCCTTCCAGGGCATCGCCGAGCGGGTCGTGCCGGGCGCGGTGCCCGCGCTGGACGCGCCGATCGTGTTCCCGTTCGCCCAGAACGCGGTGCTGATCGGGTTCATCTCCAGCTTCGTGGGCGGTCTGGTCAGCCTGGGCCTGCTGGCCTGGATCTTCGACCCGGCGTTCGGGATGGCGCTGATCCTGCCCGGCCTGGTGCCGCACTTCTTCACCGGCGGCGCGGCCGGGGTGTTCGGCAACGCCACCGGTGGACGGCGCGGCGCGATCGCGGGCGCGTTCGTCAACGGCGTGATCATCACGTTCCTGCCCGCGCTGCTGCTGGACGTGCTGGGCTCGTTCGGCAAGGCCAACACCACGTTCGGCGACGCGGACTTCGGCTGGTTCGGCATCGCCACCGGGTACGCGGTCAAGGCCGGGCCGGTCGGCGGGCTGCTGGTGCTGCTGGCCATCGTGGCCGCACTGCTGGCGCTGGCGATCTGGGTGCAGAAGCGGGTCGTCCTCACCGGCTGGGACCCGGGTGCCCGCCGCGACGCCGCCCTGGCCGCCGCCAAGGAGAAGGCCGACACCGCGGGCGGCGCACCCGGCGGGCCCTCCGGCAAGACCGAGCCCGCGCAGAAGTCCACGGACACCTGACCCGTCCCCGCCGCGCCGCCCTGGGGCGGCGCGGCGCGGCGGGCTCGTGTGCGCAGGTCACGGCGTCAGCACGATCCTGCCGAACACCTCGCCGGCGTCCATCTTCCGATGCGCCGCCGCGGCCTGCTCCAAGGGCAGCACCTCGTGCACCACCGGGCGCAGTTCGCCGCGGCCGACGGCGGCGAACTGCTCGGCCGTCACGGCATGGCGGTCGGCGAGGGGCACGGTGTCGGCGCTGAAGGTGGCGAACGACAGCGACCTCTGGAACGCCGCCAGCATCGCCGCGCCGAAGTCCGCCGGCGGCCAGCCGCCGACCGCGCCGGCCACCACCATGCGCCCGTTGGGGTTGAGCCTGGCGAAGAAGGACGGCAGGTCCGCGCCGGCGACGATGTCGATGATGACGTCGTATCCCTCGGGGGCGTCCCCGCCTCCCTCGCCGGAACGGTCCAGCACGTGGGTCGCGCCGAGCTCGCGCAGGCGTTCGCCGCGTTCGGCCGACGACGTGGTGACCGCCGCCGCGCCGGCGCCGCCGCGCGCCGCGAGCTGCACCGTCATGATGCCGATGCCGCCTGCCGCACCCCGTACCAGCACCGACTCTCCGGGGGCGAAGCGGGCATGGGCGAGGGCGAAGTGGGCCACCGCTCCGGAGCCGCCGAGCGTCACCGCGTCGGCGGCGGACAGGTCGGCGGGCAGGGGCACGATCTGCTCCACCCGCGCGACCGCCCGCTCGGCGTAGCCGCCGCCCAGGCCGGTGAACGCCCACACGCGCCGGCCGACCCACGCGGTGTCCACGCCGTCGCCGACCGCGGTGACGACACCGGCCACCTCGCCGCCGAGGACATGGCCCGGCTCGAAACCCCGCAGCCCGAGGGTGCCCCTCCGGATCACCGCATCCACCCCGCCGACACCGATCGCCTCGGTGTCGATCAGCACCTGTCCGGCGGCGGGGGCCGGGGCGGGAAGGTCGATGACCGCCAGTCCTTCGGGGCCTCCGAATCGCCGTATCGCGACTGCCTTCACTGTCATCTCCGCGTTCTCGGGATCGATCGGGACCGGTCCGGGCACCGCCCGTCCGGTCGCCTCGGACGCTAACGGACGCCCCCGTCCACTTGGCTAAAGTGAGAGCGGTGACCGACCGTTTGCCTCACAAGCTGCGCTCCGACGCCCTGGACAACCGCGAGCGCATCCTCGACGCGGCCCGCGCGCTGTTCGCCGCCGAAGGCGTGCACGTGCCGATGCGCACGATCGCCCGCCGGGCCGGGGTCGGTCCCGCCACCCTGTACCGCCGGTTCCCCACCAAGCAGGCGCTGGTCACCGCGGCCTTCGAGGAGGAGATGCGCGCGTGCCGCGCCATCGTCGAGGAGGGATGCGCCGATCCCGATCCGTGGCGCGGCTTCTGCCTGGTGATCGAGAAGCTCTGCGAGCTGCACGCCCGCAACCGGGGGTTCACCGACGCCTTCATGTCGGCCAGGCCCGACGCGGTGGACTTCGCCGCGGCCCGCGAGCACGCGCTGAGCTCGATCGCCGACCTGGCCCGGCGCGCCAAGGACGCCGGCCGCCTGCGCCCCGACTTCGTCCCGGACGACCTGATCCTCATGCTCATGGCCCACCGCGGCATCCGGGCCGCCTCGGCGGCCGCCCAGGTCGCGGCCTCCCGGCGCTTCGCCGCCCTCGCGATCCAGGCGTTCCGGGCCTCCCCGGACCACACACCGCTCCCCCCGCTGCGTTCGGCCGTCCCCGCCCCCGCCCGACGACCGGAAATCGCCTGACCGCACGAACGCGGGTACGCCGCACCGCCGCCTCTCCGATGCGAGCGGCGCCCCCGCCAGGGCGTTCCCCGCACCGCCCTGCGACGCACCGCCCTCCATCAAGGACTGCCTGGCCGCGCATGCGCGGCCAGGCCGACTCCGCCCGACCGGCCGGGCCCGTCCGGCGCCGTCAAGTCCGCGCAGAAGCCCGCGCGGAAGTCCGCGGACAGGCGTCCGGGCCGCTGCGGCGGGCCCGGTGGGGCGGCGCGGCGGCCTCGGAGCGGCGGGGCGGGTCAGGCGCGGTGTGATGTGACGTTAACCGTGCGCCAGTTCTTGCCTTGGCCGCCCTTGCGGTGCTTCTTGCGGCCTTTGCCGTGGTGTGCGGCCGTGTCCGCGCCGCCGCCGATCTCGCTCTCGTCGGCCTCCGCCTCGTCACCGGGCACGCGGTGCCGGTCCGCGGGCGCGGCGAGCCTGGCGCCCGGGCAGTCGCCGCCCGCGTCGGCGAGGGCGACGACCGGGCCGGGCGCCGCCTGCGCCGACACGACGAGCACGGCGAGCAGGACGGCCGGCACCGCGACGGCCGGGACACGGCGTCGGACACTTCTCAAGGTCGCGCGTAGGGACATGGCCCTCCTCGACGATCTCGCGCCGTGCGCACACGGCCTGACCACCACAAGGGAACACTCTACGTATCCGCGACGACGCCCAGCGTCATTTCCGGTCAGCCGAGGGCGGCTTCGGCGAGGATCACCGCGCCGATGACGACGAACACGCCGGGGACGAGCCACGTCCCGTACCGCTCCACGACCGCGGTGACGCGGCGGTGCGAGCCGAGCCACGACGCGGCCAGGCACCACACCGCGACCCCGGCGGCGAACACGGCGACCGACACGGCCGTGGCGCCCGCCCCGACCGTGCGGAACACCGGCGTGTAGACCGAGATGTTGTCGGCGCCGTTGGCGACGGTCACCCCGGCCACCGACAGCAGGCCCGTCGCGACGGCGGGCGGGTCGTCGCCCTCCCCGCGCGCCCGGATCGCGCCGACGAGCCCGCGCACCCCGAGAGCGAGCGGCACCAGCCCGAGCAGCCCGACCCGGTCGTCCGGGACGACGGTCAGGCCGAGCGCCGCCACGACCGACACCGCGACGAGCGCGCCGATGCCCGTGTACTGGCCCGCCCAGATCTGCCACGGCCGCGGCGCCCCGCCCGCCCGCGCGGACAGGAACAGCACGGTGAGCACGAGCAGGTCGTCGACGTTGGTCCCGGCGAACACCGCCGCGGCGGTGACGATCTGCGCACTCCACTCCAAAGCGGCCGAACCTACCGGCCAAGGCAAACCCAATGCCGCGCGAAGCCTTCGGAAAGCGTGCGCCCACCGGCGCGACACACGCGTAAACGAAGGACAGAGTAGGTCCGCCGAAGTGCGGATCCCACGTCCTTCCGGTGGCACGAACCCTTGGAGCCTCAGTGAAGCAACCATCCGAGCACGACCGCCGGACGGTGCCGGGCGGGCTCGTGGCCGGGGCGGCCGCCATGGCCGCCGCTCTGCTCGCCGGCGGGTGCGGCGGCGGGCAGCGCACGGG
>NZ_BAABDO010000147.1:0-13999 GCF_039539665.1 Actinomadura keratinilytica | reverse complement strand
GCTGGGCCGACCTGGCCGAGGCGGCGTCGCGCTCGGCGGTGCGGGACCGGCCGGGCGCGGGCGCCGGCGGCGTCGTCGGGTTCGCCGCGCTGGCGTTCCTGGGCGCCCGGGTGGCGGACGGCACCGCGCTCATGCTCGACCTGCTCGGCTTCGCCGAGCGGGCGCGGGCCGCCCGGCTGGTCGTCACCGGGGAGGGCTCGCTGGACGCGCGGACGCTGCGCGGCCGCAGCACCGTCGGCATGGCCCGCGCCGCCGCCCGCGGCCGCGTGCCGGTGGTCGCGGTGGCCGACCGGCGGGGGCTGACCGGCGAGCAGCTGCGCCGCGCCCGCATCCAGGCCGTGTACGCCCTGGCCGACATCGAGCCGGACGCCGACCGCCGGGTCCGGCAGGCGGGCCCGCTGCTGGAGCAGCTCACCGTCGCGATCGCCGACGAGTGGCTGCCGGTGCGTCGCCTGGGCCGCGCCTGACCTCCCCGGCACCCCGCTGCCCTGACCACCTGCTTGACCCGTCGCCCCGCACCCTTGTCAGATCCTCGCCGTCCGGCCCGGATCCGCCCTGACCGGGACCGCCTACGACCCTGCACATGACCTGCACTGCCGTGGTTTTTGCGACCAATGAGGCGGATCGTTCCGGTCGGGCGCCAACTCCTAACAAGCCGTTTACATGCTGTTAGCAACTGCGGGGATACTCGTACACAGTGACCATGGCAGGGCGGTGCGGCCAGCACGCACCCTTGTGCCGTATCCCCAGGTCGTCGACGAGGACGGAGGGCACTGTGAAGGTCGGCGTTCCACGCGAAGTGAAGAACCACGAATACCGGGTGGCGATCACCCCGGCGGGGGTCCACGAACTGACACGCCACGGGCACGAGGTGTTCGTCGAACGCGGCGCCGGCCTGGGTTCGGCCATCCCGGACGAGGAGTACACCGGCGCCGGCGCCAAGATCCTCGACGGGCCGGACGAGGTGTGGGGCGAGGCCGAGCTGGTGCTCAAGGTCAAGGAGCCGGTCGCCGAGGAGTACCACCGCATCCGCCGCGGCCAGACGCTGTTCACCTACCTGCACCTGGCCGCGTCCCGCGCGTGCACCGACGCGCTGCTGGCGGCCGGTGCCACCGCGATCGCCTATGAGACCGTCCAGCTGCCCGACCGGTCGCTGCCGCTGCTGGCCCCGATGTCGGAGGTGGCCGGGCGGCTGGCGGCGCAGGTCGGCGCGTACAACCTGATGCGCTTCAACGGCGGCCGCGGCGTGCTGCCCGGCGGTGTGCCGGGCGTGGCGCCCGCCAAGGTGCTGGTGATCGGCGGCGGCGTGTCCGGCCTGAACGCCGCGCAGATCGCGGTCGGCATGGGCGCCGATGTCACCGTGCTGGACCTCAACCTGGACCGGCTGCGCCACATCGACGCGATCTACCAGGGCCGCATCCGCACCCTGATGTCCAGCGCCTACGCCGTCGAGCGGGAGGCCCGCGCCGCCGACCTGGTGATCGGCGCGGTGCTCATCCCCGGCGCCAAGGCGCCCACGCTGATCTCCAACGACCTGGTGGCGGCGATGAAGCCGGGTTCGGTGCTGGTGGACATCGCCATCGACCAGGGCGGTTGCTTCGAGGACTCGCGTCCCACCACGCACGCCGACCCCACGTACACCGTGCACGAGTCGGTGTTCTACTGCGTGGCCAACATGCCCGGGGCGGTGCCCAACACCTCCACCTACGCCCTCACCAATGTCACGCTGCCGTACGCGGTCGCCATCGCCGACAAGGGCTGGCGGGCCGCGCTGCGCGACGACCCCGCCCTGGCCCTCGGTCTCAACGTGCACGACGGCTCGCTGGTGTACGGGCCCGTCGCCGAGGCCCACGGACTGGAGCACGTGCCGCTGGAGTCCGTCCTGTCCTGAGCCGGTCCCCGGGCCCCGCGGCAGGGGCGCCGCCGCCGGACCGGCGATGATGGCGCTCATGGGGGAGCTGATCCTGCTGCGGCACGGCGAGACGGAGTGGAGCCGCGACCGGCGGCACACCGGGCGCACTGACCTGCCGCTGACCGAACGCGGCGAGCGGCAGGCGCGCTCGGTGGCGCCGCTGGTGCGGTCGCTGCGCGTCGCGAAGGTGCTGGCGAGTCCGGCCCGGCGCGCGCTGCGCACCGCGGAGCTGGCCGGGCTCGCCGTCGACGGCGTCGAGCCCGACCTGTGGGAGTGGGACTACGGCGGCTACGAGGGGCTCACCACCGCGCAGATCCGGCGCGGGCGTCCGGGCTGGTACCTGTGGGACGACGGCGTCGTCCCGGGCGACGCCGAGCATCCCGGGGAGACGGTCGAGCAGGTCGGGGCGCGGGTGGACGCGGTCCTGAAGCGGGTGCGTCCCCTTCTCGACGGCGACGACGGGGGCGGCGATGAGGGGGGTGGCGGCGGGGACGTGGTGCTGGTGGCGCACGGCCACGTCCTGCGGATACTCACGGCGCGCTGGCTCGGGCTGGAGCCGGCCGCCGGGCGGCTGTTCGCGCTGGGCACCGCCGCCCTGTCCAGGCTGGGCCGCGAGCACGGGCGGCCGGTGATCACGGCCTGGAACATCTCGGTCTGATTCGGGCGGGACCGATCTTTTGGGCCCGGGGTATAGCATACCCCGTGGGGGTTGGCCCCACGGAGGGGACCCCGAGGACCGAGCCCCCGTCGATTGCGAGGACGACCATGGCCACCCACCAGACCCCCACGCGCGGCTACAGCGCCACCAAGGACCAGCTGCAGACCCGCCTGCGCCGCATCGAGGGCCAGGTGCGCGGCATCGAGCGCATGGTCGAGGAAGACCGCTACTGCATCGACGTGCTCACCCAGATCAGCGCCATCCAGGCGGCCCTGGACAAGGTGGCGCTCGGCCTGCTCGACGGCCACGTGCGGCACTGCGTGGCCGAGGGCGCCCAGGAGGGCAAGGGCGACGAGATGTCCACCGAGCTGATGGCCGCGGTGGGCCGCCTCATGCGCCGCGGCTGACCCGGCCGGCGCCTCCCCGCGCCCGAGGGCGCGGGAGCGGCCCTGCTCAGGAGGCGATGGCCCAGTCGTCCTGGGCGGACTCGTACTCGCGGGTCAGGCGCAGGGCGCGCCGGGCGTCCGGCGAGTAGCGCCACTGCTCGGGGACGACGTGCGTGGTGCGGTACAGCCCCTTGAGCGTGATCGTGGCGGCCAGGTCGGAGGTGGGCAGGCCCGGCAGCCCGTACATGCGGCGGGCCCAGCGCGGCAGCGTGGCGACGACCAGCGTCGCCAGGGCGGGCGCGGCCAGCTTGAGCGGCAGGAGCCGACGGGGCACGGCCGGGTTGAACATGCGCACCAGCCCCTGGCGGGCCTCCTTGCAGGCGAAGATGTGCGGGCGCATCGCCGCGTAGTAGTCCTTCATCTCCGCGACGGAGGCGGGCACGTCAGCGGGGTCCAGGCCGACGACGGCGGCGGCGCGGCGCTGCTCGTCGACGAACCGGTCGGCGTCCTCGCGGCTCAGCGGCACGCCCGCGCGGCGCGCCACGTCGAGGTAGGAGTCGACCTCGCCCATGTGCACCCACAGCAGGTTCTCCGGGTCGTCGACGCGGAACACCTCGCCGGTGCGCAGGTCCACGCCGGTGAGCTTGGCGTGCATCCGGCGGACGCGGCGGCCGACCCGGTCGACCTCCTCGCGGGTGCCGTAGGTGCGGATCCGCACGAACTCCACGGTGCGGCCGAGCCGCGCCCAGGCGGCCTGCGGGTCCATCAGCTCGGAGTTCTGCGCGGTGCCCCACATCGAGCGCGGGTGCAGCGCCTGCAGCAGCAGGGCCCGGATCCCTCCGACGAACAGCACCGGCTCGCCCATGACCCGCCAGGTCACCGAGCCGGGTCCGAACAGACCGTAGTCCACGTCGTCCACAGCACCCCTCCGGAGTAACCGAAGACTTATCTACCCCGGTACGTACTGTGGCACACGGGTGCAAGGTCAGGTGCGGGGGCAGGGGCGAGGTCAGTCGGTGACGGGCTCGATCTCCCCCTCGTCCTCGGCGGGTTCGGGCGGCTCGGTCTGCTCGGCCACCCAGGCCAGGTAGTCCATGCTGCCCGCGACCACGGGGGTGGCGATGATCTCCGGGGTGTCGTAGGAGTGCACCTCGGTGATGAGGGTGGCCAGCTCGTCGAAGCGCTCGTCGGTGGTCTTGAAGACCACCATCCACTCCTCGGCCGTCTCGATCTCGCCCTCCCACCAGTAGGTGCTGGCGATGGGGCCGACGAGCTGCGCGCACGCGGCCAGGCGTTCGGCGACCGCGGACCTGGCCAGGTCGGCGGCCTCCTGACGCGAGTCGGTGGTCGTCGTCACCTGAACGTACGCCTGGGCCATGGACCACTCCTTCCCCCAGCCGTCGAGCGTAGTCTGTGGCGCCCGGCCGGGCGCCGGACGGGGCCCGGCCGGACTCTAGCGGGCCGGGCGGACGACCATGGCGCTGCCGCCGCCCCGGCGCACGGGTTCGGCGACCGCCTGCACCAGGCCGGGACGCAGCACCTCCAGTCCGGCGGCGGCGCCGATCGTCCCGGCGGGCGGGCCGGCGAACAGCTCCAGCCGGTGCCCGCGCGCGGCCAGCGCCGTGCCGTACCGGTCGATGAACGCCTGCTCGGCGAACACCTGCGGGGTGTTGCGCTGGGTGGCGCGCGGCGCGGCCAGGGCGGCGGGCAGGTCCATGCCCAGGTCGATCCGGTTGAGCAGGATCTGCAGGACGGTGGTGATGATGGTGGACCCGCCGGGCGTGCCGACGGCCAGCATCGGGCGGCCGTCCTCGAGCACGATCGTCGGCGCCATGCTGCTGCGCGGGCGCTTGCCCGGACCGGGCAGGTTCGGGTCGGCCGGCGCGCCCTGCGCGGGCGGCTGCAGGGTGAAGTCGGTCAGCTCGTTGTTGAGCAGGAACCCGCGGCCGGGCACGGTGAGCGCGCTGCCGCCGAACTGCTCGATGGTGATGGTGTAGGAGACGACGTTGCCCCACTTGTCGGCGACGGCCAGATGGGTGGTCTGCGGCCCCTCGTAGGCGAGGGCGCGGGTGGCGCCGCCGGGCGGGACGCAGGCCGCGTAGTCGCCGTCCGGGGAGCCGGCCGCGACGGGCGCGGCGGCGGCCCGGTCGGGGGCGATCAGGCAGGCGCGTTCCCGGGCGAAGCCGCTCGACAGCAGTTCCTTGAGCGGCACGTCGACCTTGTCGGGGTCGCCGACGTACCGGCCGCGGTCGGCGTAGGCGAGCTTGGACGCCTCCAGGAAGTAGTGGAGGGCCTTGACGGGGTCCTTGGCGTCGAACTGGAAGTTGCCGAGGATGTTGAGTGCCTCGCCGACGGTGGAGCCGCCGGAGGAGGACGGCGGCATCCCGTACACGTCCAGTCCCCGGTAGGACACGCGGGTGGGTTCGCGCCAGGTGGACCGGTAGGTCTTCAGGTCGCTCTCGCGCATCAGCCCCGGCCGCACGTTGCGCGTGGCGGAGGGCTCGACCGGCGGCTTGCGGACGGTGCGCACGATCTCCTCGCCGAGCCGCCCCCCGTACAGCCAGCCCGGCCCGCGCCTGGCCAGTTCGCGGTAGGTGCGCGCCAGGTCGGGGTTGCGGAACACCGAGCCGACGGCGGGCGGCTCGCCGCCGGGCAGGAACAGCTTGCGCGTGGGCGTGATGTCGCGGAACCGCTCCTCGTTGACGGCGGTCTGGTCGTGGAACTCCTGGTCGACGACGAAGCCCCGCTCGGCCACGTCGATCGCGGGCCGCAGCAGGGTGCCGAGGTCGCGGGTGCCGAAGCGGCGCAGCGCCAGGTCCCACTGGGCCACGGTGCCGGGCACGCCGACGCTCAGCCCGCTGGTGACGGCCTGGTCGAACGGGATGGCCTGGCCGGTGGACGGGTCGACGAACGACCGCTCGTGCATGGCCTGCGGGGCGGTCTCGCGGCCGTCCAGCGCGTACACGCGGCGGCGCTTGGCGTCGTAGTAGGTCAGGTAGCCGCCACCGCCGATCGCCGCGACGTACGGCTCGGTGACGCCGAGGGTGGCCGCGGCGGCGACGGCGGCGTCCACGGCGTTGCCGCCGCGCTTGAGCACCTCGATGGCGGCGCGGCTGGCATAGGGGTCGACGGTGGAGACCGCGCCGCCGTAGCCGGTGGCGACCGGCTGCTTGGACGGCGCCGCGACCGGGCCCGCCGTGCCGGGCGGGCTCGTGAGGGGCGGCGCGGCGAGGGGAGGCGCGGCGAGCGCGGCCGGGCCCGGTACGGCCAGCGGCACGGTCACGGCGATGACCGCGGCGAGCGCCGTGCGGAGGCGGCCGGGATGCCGGGAGCGGCGGCGGGACCGGACCGGGGGGACGGGGATCGGGGACATCGCGCTCGGTGACACTTGACCTCCCTGGGGGGACCTCGGCTCCACCGTCGCACCGATCACGGAAGGCCGCCAGAGCCCCGGCCGCCACCCGGCGATCATGTCATGCAGCCGTAACATACCCCGCCCGACACAGACGCATCGCGACTGATCCGACACCCCTCGCCACCAGCGCGGATGCCGACATAAGGAGCAAAGCTCAAGATCCCGACTTACCGGAAGTAATTACCGAACGTCGTTTCGTCTCTGAAAGGCAACGAGACAGCACCAATACGACCGAAACCATTGCTGTTTTCCCCAAACTTGGTGAACTCTTAGTGACTTCGCCAGGCTTTGTGCTCGCGATCAGCGGCGCGGGTTCAGCCATGGGGGAACCGCTACGACCCTGGGACAACCGCATGCGCAACAACATGTTCCGGCGACTGCCCGTCGAACAGGCGACCGGGCAGCTGTACGGCGGCCGGCACCGGCTGCGCGTCGCCTACCGCACCCGTGACCTGATCGTGCTGGGCCTGGGCGTCATGATCGGCTCGGGCATCTTCAAGATCGCCGGGGTGCAGGCCGCCACCGCGGCCGGGCCGGCCGTGATCGTCTCCTTCGTCATCGCGGGCGTGGTGTGCCTGCTGGCGGCGCTGTTCTACGCCGAGCTGGCGTCGGTCGTGCCGGTCGCGGGCAGCGCCTACTCCTACAGCTACGTGGCGTTCGGCGAGCTGTGGGCCTGGGTGGTCGGCTGGGCGCTGCTGCTGGAGCTGCTGCTGGCCGCCTCGGTGGTGGCGCGGGCCTGGTCGGTGTTCGCCGCGCAGGCGCTCGGCGACTTCGCCGTCCCGGTGCCGTCCTGGCTGGCCGACCTGGTCGGCCAGCCCAAGGGCTTCGACGTGTTCGCGCTCGGCATCCTGCTGCTGCTGGTGGCGGTGCTGGCCACCGGCAGCCGGCTCGGGCTGCGCACGCTGTGGTTCATGGTGCTGGCCAAGGTCGCGGTGATCGGCCTGGTCATCGGCGTCGGGCTGACGTTCTTCGACCCGGGCAACCTCAGCCCGTTCGTGCCGGCCGCCCGGCCCGCCGCCGACGGCAGCGGCCAGACCGTGCTGGACGCGGTGTTCGGCGCCGCCACCGGCAGCACGCCGCAGGTGTTCGGCATCTGGGGGGTGCTGGCCGCCGCGCCCGCCATCGCCTTCGCCTACATCGGTTTCGATCTCATCGCCACCGCCGCCGAGGAGACCCGGGACGCCCCGCGCAGCATCCCGCGCGGCATCATCGTCAGCCTGGTGACGGCCGTCGTGCTGTACATCGGGGTCGCCGTCGCCCTGGTGGGGATGGTCCCCTACGACCGGCTCGACCCGTCCGGGCCGGTGCTCGCCACCGCGTTCGACGCGGCGGGCGCGGGCGCCATGGGCAAGGTCATCGACGTGGGGGCGGTGCTCGGCCTGACCACCGTCATCCTGGTGGTGCTGATCGCGCTGACCCGGGTGGTGTTCTCCATGTCGCGGGACGGGCTGCTGCCGCGCGGGCTGGCCGAGACGCGCCGCTACGGCGTGCCGTTCCGGTCCGCGTGGGTGTCCGGCGGCGCCGCGATCGTGATGTCGCAGACCATCGACGTGCTGACGCTGGAGCAGCTGGTGGTGATCGGGACGCTGTTCGCGTTCCTGTTCGTCCCGGCGGGCGTGCTGGCGCTGCGCCGCGACCGGCCCGACCTGCACCGCCCGTTCCGCGTCCCGGCGGCCCCGCTGACCGCGACGCTGGCCATCGGCGCGGTCGGCTGGCTGATGCTCAACCTGAAGGTGCAGACCTGGGCGTACTTCCTGGCCTGGATGGCGGTCGGCGTGCTGATCTACCTGGTCTACGGGCGGCGCAAGAGCCAGTTGCGGCGGCTGCTCACCGAGAAGGCGAACCACCGCGCCGGCGCGGGCGCCGCAGGCCGCCCGGGCGCGAGTTCGGGCACGGGCGGCCCGGGCGCCGGGCCGGGCGGGCTGCCGCCGGGGGTGGCGCCGTACCCGGCGGAGCATCTTGCGCCCGGCCGGTCCCAGACGGGCGTCCGTCCGCGGCCGCAGGACACCGACCCGCGGCCGGCCGTCCCCTACAGCGCACCTTCGCCCCCGCAGAACCCGTATCTGTCGCAGCCCTACGGTCCGCGCACCTCCGGCACCGGGCCGCAGCAGCAGCCCCCGGCCGACCCGTACGCGCCGGGCGCCTCTCACCACCAGACGGGCGGCTACCCGCAGCCGGGGCCGGGCAGCAGGGGCAGGCACCGGCGCGACGACGAGACACAACAGCCGCCCTACCCCAACGAACACGACCGCTGGTAAACCCGGCAGGCGCCGCCTCCCCCCACCACGAGGGAGGCGGCGCCCACCCAGGACGCCCCACTCACCCGGATGCGGGGGACGGCGCCGCCGGGCGCGGGGCGGGAGACCCGAAACCGCGAAGCAACGGCCGAGCGGCGAGATCTAACAAGTGCGGAACAAATCGCCCATTGGGGCGGGCCGGGCATTGACCGCGCCGCCCTCCTGCGGTCTGATCTTGGAGACGCACGGCGCCCGGCTCGGGGGCGGCGCTCGCGCGGATCGTGCACTGCCTCTGGGAGGCCGGCCTTGCGCGCACTGCTCGCGACCCTCGCCGCGCTCGCTCTCGCGGGCGCGCTCCTGTCCGCTCCGTCCGCGGCCGCGGCGGCACCCGCCGACGACGGGTGCGACCCGATCGACCCGGCGTCGTGCCTGCTGCCGTTCCCCAGCGACTGGTACACGGTGCGCGACGCCCGCACCGACACCGGCCGCCGCGTCCACCTGCGCACGACGCTGCGCAACTCGCTGGGCATGCCGATCCGCCCGGACGCCTGGAACCGGTCCGACGGCTTCTCCCCCGGCTCCATGCTGCTGGCGCACGTGCCCGGCGTGGACCTGGCCCGCAGCGGCGCGGCGCCCGTCACCGACATCGGCGCGTCGCTGCGCCGCGACGCCCCGATCGTCATCGTCGACACCGCGACCGGGGAGCGCTGGCCGTACTGGGCCGAGCTGGACGCCAACGCCACGCGCGACGACCGCCGCGCCCTCATCGTCCGTCCGGCGCGCAACTTCCGCGAGGGCCACCGGTACGCGGTGGCGCTGCGCGGCCTGCGCGACGCCTCGGGGGCCGTCATCCGGCCCAACGCGGCGTTCGCCCGGATCCTCGGGCGGACGCTGCCGGCGGGCGACCCGCTGCGCGAACGGCAGCGCGCCACCAGGCGCGTCCTGGCGGACCTGGCGCGCCACGGCGTCGGCACCGAGGACCTGTACCTGGCGTGGGACTTCACCGTCGCCAGCCGCCGCGGCCTGTCGGAGCGCATGCTGCACATCCGCGACGACGCGCTGCGCGGCCTCGGCTCCACCGGCTCCCCTCCGTTCGTGGTCACGCAGGTCGCCGACGACGTGGACGAGCGGATCGGACGCGAGGTCAAGGGCGTGCTGTTCGCCCCCAGCTACCTGAACCTGCCCGGCGGCCCGCCCGGCTCGTCGTTCCACTACGGACGCAACGGGCTGCCCGCCCGGCTGCCCGCCAACACCCAGGTGGTGCCGTTCCAGTGCGAGATCCCGCGGTCGGCGTTCACCACGCCCGCGCGGGCCGCCCTGTACGGGCACGGCCTGCTGGGCAGTGAGAGCGAGGTGGCGGCGGGCAACGTCAAGGCGATGGCGGCCGAGCACGGCTTCGCGTTCTGCGCCACCAAGTGGATCGGCATGTCCAACGAGGACATCCCCAACGTCGTCACCGTGCTGGCCGACCTGAGCCGCTTCGACACCGTCGCCGACCGGCTCCAGCAGGGCATGCTCCACCAGATCCTGCTCGGGCGGGCGATGACGCGCGGCTTCCCGCAGGACAAGGCGTTCCGCACCGCCGACGGCAGGCCGCTGGTCGACGCCGCGAAGGGCGTGGTGTTCGACGGCAACAGCCAGGGCGGCATCATGGGCGGCGCGCTGACCGCCGTGTCGCCGGACGTGCGGCGCGCCGTGCTGGGCGTGCCCGCCATGAACTACAGCACGCTGCTCAACCGCAGCGCCGACTTCCCCACCTACGCCCGCGTGCTGGACGTGTTCTACCCCGACAAGCTCGACCAGCAGATCGCCATCGCGCTGATGCAGATGCTGTGGGACCGCGGCGAGGCCAACGGGTACGCCGCGCACATGACGGACCGTCCGCTGCCGGGCACGCCGTCGCACCGGGTGCTGATGCACGTCGCGTTCGGCGACCACCAGGTGGCGCCGGTGGCGGCCGAGGTCGAGGCCCGCACGATCGGGGCGCGGCTGCACGCGCCCGCGCTGCGCCCCGGGCGCAGCCCCGACCGGGTGCCGTTCTGGGGCATCCCGGCGATCGGCTCCAGCCCGTACGCGGGCTCGGCGATGGTGGTGTGGGACAGCGGCTCGCCCGCGCCGCCGACGACCAACACGCCTCCGACCGAGGGCCGCGATCCGCACTCCGACCCGCGCAACTCGCCCGACGCGCGCCGGCAGAAGGCGGTGTTCCTCAAGACCGGCGAGGTCGTCGACGTCTGCGGCGGCCCCTGCGCCATCGCCCCCGGAGGGGGCGGGTGACGGCGCGACGGGCGGACCGCATACCCCTCCCCGCGGGTCAGGTTCAGGTGACCTTCATCACCACGCGGGGCGGCCATCTGCGATGATCATTGCATGCTGCAGGTCTGCCCCAACGGTCCCCGCACCCGCTCCGACGCCGCCCACCTGCCGCTGACCCCGCACGAGCTCGCCGTCGCCGTCCGCAGCGCCGTGGTCGCGGGCGCCGAGGACGTGCACCTGCACCCCAAGGACGCCTCCGGAGCCGACTCGCTGGAGCCGGACGCGGTCGCCGAGGCGGTGACCGCCGTGCGCGCGGCCGTGCCGGGCATCCGCGTCGGCGTCACCACGGGCGCGTGGGCCGCGCCGGACCCGCGGGCCCGCGCCGAGCTGGTGCGCTCGTGGAAGGTGCTGCCCGACCACGCCTCGGTCAACTGGCACGAGGAGGGCGCCGAGCTGGTCGCCGACGCGCTGCTCGATCTGGGCGTGGAGGTCGAGGCGGGCGTGTTCTCCGGCACCGACGCGGCCCGCCGGTTCCTGGCCTGGCCGTCCGCGCACCGCGTGCTGCGGGTGCTGGCCGAGGTGACCGACACCGACCCCGACACCGCGCCGCGCACGGCCGCCGCGCTGCTGGAGGAGCTGGGCGCCGCGCGCGGCCGTCCCGTGCTGCTGCACGGCGAGGACGGCGGCGCCTGGCCGGTGCTGCGCATGGCCGCCGCGCTCGGCCTGGACACCCGCATCGGCCTGGAGGACTGCCTGGTGCTGCCCGACGGGTCGCCCGCGCCCGACAACGCGTCCCTGGTCCGCGCGGCCCGCGAGATCCTCGGCCTGGCCGCTCCCCCGCGCGACCGCGCCGTGTGACTCCGCCCCCGGGGCGCCGTCCCCGGGCACCTTTTCCGGACCGCCCGGCATGACCGCGTGCGGTTCCGCCCTGCCCTAGTGCCCGCCGCTCGGGATCCTTCCGCTGTTCCCCCAGGTCGTCCTGTGCCTCCTTGACCGTCAGATCAGCATTATCTTATGTTTCATTATCATTGATTACGGCCGTTGCCGGCTGCTTCGGCGCGGCGGGCGGCCGGGAGCGGAGGTCGGTTTGTCCGGGACCGTTCGGCGGCTGCGGGAAGACGGGCGCGGGCCGGGAGAAGGGCCCGGCGGGGCGCCTCGCTCGCCCCTGGTGACCCCCGAACGGCTCCGGGCGCTGTTCGCACCGCGGTCCTTCGCGCTCATCGGCGCCAGCGACAGGTCGGTGTTCTCCCGGCTGCTGTACGGCAACCTGTCCGCCGCGGGCCGCGCCGACGCCACGTACCTGGTGAACCGGCGCAGCCCCGAGGTGCACGGACGGCCCGCCCACCGCACGTGCGCGGAGATCGGCGGGCCCGTCGATCTGGCGTTCGTCATGGTGCCCGCCGAGGCAGCGCCCGACGCGGTGCGGGACGCGGCGGCCGCGGGGGCGCGCGGCGTCGCGGTGCTCAGCTCCGGGTACGCCGAGACCGGCGCGCAGGGGCGGCGGCGGCAGGAGGAGCTGGCGGGCCTCGCCGAGGAGCTCGGCGTCGTCCTGCTGGGCCCCAACGTGCTCGGCTTCGTCGACGTCGCGGCGGGCGTGCCGGCGATCGCGCTGGCCGATCCGCCGAGCGCGCCCGGCGACGTCGCCCTGATCTCCCAGTCCGGCGCCTGCTGCGGCGCGATGACCGATTTCGCGGCCCTGGCCGGGGTCGGGCTCTCGCACGTCATCACGGTCGGCAACGAGGCGATGGTCACCGTGGGCCATCTGGTCGACCTCCTGGTGGACGACCCGGCCACCAAGGCGATCGCGGTGTTCATGGAGGCCGTGCGCGAGCCGGAGGTGTTCGCCGCGGCGGCCCGCCGGGCGGCGCGGGCGGGCAAGGCGCTGGTGGTCCTCAAGGCGGGCCGCAGCGAGCTGGCCGCGCGGTCGGCCGCCGCGCACACCGGCGCGCTGGTGGGCGACGACCGGGTGGTCGACGCGGTGTTCCAGCGGCTCGGCGTGATCCGGGTGGACACGATCGAGGACATGCTGGTCACCGCGGGCGTCGCCGCGCACACCGGGCCGCTGGACCGGCCGGGCGCGGGGATCGTGTCGATCTCCGGCGGCGCCTGCGACATCATCGCCGACCTGGCCGACGGCGCGGGCCTGCGGCTGCCCGAGCCGGCCGAGGGCACGGTGCGGCGGCTGGCGCGGGTGCTGCCCGCCTTCGGCGCGGCGCACAACCCGCTCGACGTCACCGGCGCCGCGGTCACGGACCCGGAGATCTGGCGGGAGGCGGTGGCGGCGGTCGGCGACGACCCGTCCGTCGGCATCGTCGTCGCCGTCAACAGCCTGCCGTGGCGCGGCGACGGCCCCTTCCACGGGCAGCGGCACGTCGACGCCATCGGCGCGGGCATGGCCGCGGCCAGGGCGCCCGGCCTCTACCTGACCCAGGTGACCCAGCCGGTGGGGCCGCGGGCGCGCGCCGTCCTGGACGCCGGCGGGGTCGCCCACGTCGTCCCCGGGCTGCGGCTCGGCGTGGAGGCGATCGCGCGGCTGGCCCGCTGGTCCGCGCACCGCGCCGAGGAGGAGACGGCCCTCCGGGAGCAGGCCGTTCCGGCGCCTCGGGTCGCGCTCCCGGAGGGCGACGCCTTCTCCGAGGTGGACGCGCGGGCCCTGCTCGAGGCCGCCGGGATCCCGGTGGTCCCGGCCCGGCACGTCCGTTCGGCCGAGGAGGCCGAGCGGGCCGCCGCGGAGTTCGGCGGGCCGGTGGCGATGAAGGTCGTCTCGCCGGACATCGCCCACAAGACCGACCTGGGGTGCGTGCGCCTCGGCGTGACCGCGGGCGAGGCGGCCGCGGTGCACGACGAGCTCATGGCGGCGGCCCGGGGCGCCGCCGCGGGGGCGCGGCTGGACGGGGTGCTGGTGGCGCCCATGCGCGCCGCGGCGCCCGAGCTGCTGGTCGGCGTGACCCGCGATCCCGACTGGGGCCTGCTGCTGGCGGTGGCGCGCGGCGGCGTCCTGGTGGAGGTGCTGGACGACGCCGCGCTGTCGCCGCTGCCGGTCACGCCCGCGCGGGCGCGGGCGATGCTGACCGGGCGGCGCGGCGCGGTCGCGCTGCGCGTCGACCGCGGCGCGCCCGCCGCCGACCTGGACCG
>NZ_BAABDO010000146.1:0-14090 GCF_039539665.1 Actinomadura keratinilytica | reverse complement strand
CAAGGAGTTGGTGAGTGATGTTGTCTTCCTAAGACCGCTTGGCCTCCGACTTGGCCGCCGCGGGGCTGCTGGCGGGTGCGGTGCCCGGCGCGCTGGCCGAGCTGGTGCTGACCGCGGCGGGGGAGGGCGGCGGGGTGTCGCCGCTGCCGTTCGCGGCCGCCGCCCGCGCCACCGGCGCCGGTGCGGTCGCCGCCGTCCGCGTGCCGCCGGAGGGTGCGCGGGCACCCGTCCTCGGCGGCTTCGGGCTGGTGGCGTCCGCCGTCCTGCTCACCCTCGCCGCGGACGGCCCTCCGGGCCGCTGGACGCTCACGGCGTGCCTGGTCCCGCTCGGCGCCGGCCTGGGCGCGGCGCTGGCCGCGTCCCTGCGCGGAGCCGGCGCCGGGGCGGCGCTGTACGGGCTGTCGCTGTGCCCGCCCGCCATCCTCACCGGGCAGCTCATCGTGCTGTCGCTGCAGGCGGGCCGGTGGCAGCGGACGCTGCCGGACACCGCGGCGCAGCAGTTCGCCGCGCTCGCCGCCGGTTACCGCCTCTGGCTCGTCACCGCGGGCCTCCTCACCGTCGCCCTGGCCGTCGCCGCGGGCCGCAGGATGCCGTCCGGACCGGGAAGCCGGGCGGTTGCAGGCGGCGGGGAGCGGTAAGCTTCGCGCGAGAGGCAGTGGTGTGCAGGCCCTCCAGGGCCGGGCCCCTTCGCCGCGGGCGCCCGCGATCGGCGCGTCCCGACCTGCGATCCATACGCATGAGGAGTGAACCACCCGTGTCCGAGCGCACTCTTGTCCTGGTCAAGCCCGACGGCGTCCGCCGCGGTGTCGTCGGCGAGGTCATCTCGCGCATCGAGCGCAAGGGCCTGAAGATCGTGGCGCTGGAACTGCGCACGCTGTCGCGGGAGACCGCCGAGGCGCACTACGAGGAGCACGCCGAGAAGCCGTTCTTCGGCGAGCTGGTGGACTTCATCACCGGCGGGCCGCTGGTGGCGATGGTGGTCGAGGGGCCGCGCGCCGTCGAGGCCTTCCGCGCCCTGGCCGGCGCCACCGACCCGGTGAACGCCGCGCCCGGCACCATCCGCGGCGACTTCGGCCTGGAGATCGGCGCCAACATCGTGCACGGCTCCGACTCGACCTACTCCGCCGAGCGGGAGATCAAGCTGTTCTTCCCCGACCTGGGCTGAGCGCCCCCCGGAAGGGGCGATCGGGACGACGCCGACACACGCGGGCCGGATCATCCGGCCCGCGTGCGCTTTAACGAGAACTGCCTGCTCGAGGCCGGTTTTTTGATCGACTCGCGGCGCCGAGGTGCCTGCCTGGCCCCGCTTCGTCGCGTTACGATGGGGACGCCGCTCTAGACGCCCGCCGACATCGAAGGGCTCCCTTTCTTCATGGGTAACAAGCTGTCGTTTCTCGGCCGTGACATGGCGGTCGACCTCGGAACCGCGAACACGCTGGTTTACGTGCGCGGGCGCGGCATCGTTCTGAACGAACCGTCCGTCGTCGCGATCAACACCAATACCGGCAAGATCGTCGCGGTGGGCATCGAGGCGAAACGGATGATCGGCCGCACCCCGGGCAACATCGTCGCGGTCCGCCCGCTGAAGGACGGCGTCATCGCCGACTTCGACGTGACCGAGCGGATGCTGCGCTACTTCATCCAGAAGGTGCACAAGCGCCGGCACTTCGCCAAGCCGCGCATCGTGGTGGCGGTGCCGAGCGGCATCACCGGGGTGGAGCAGCGCGCCGTGAAGGAGGCCGGCTACCAGGCCGGCGCCCGCCGGGTCTACATCATCGAGGAGCCGATGGCCGCGGCCATCGGCGCGGGCCTGCCGGTGTACGAGCCGACCGGCAACATGGTGGTCGACATCGGCGGCGGCACCACCGAGGTGGCGATCATCTCGCTGGGCGGCATCGTGACCAGCCAGTCGGTCCGGGTCGGCGGCGACGAGCTGGACCAGGCGATCATCTCCTTCTCCAAGAAGGAGTACTCGCTGATGCTCGGCGAGCGCACCGCCGAGGAGATCAAGATGGCGATCGGGTCGGCGCACCCGGGCGGCGAGGACGAGCCGCACGCCGAGATCCGCGGCCGCGACCTGGTCAGCGGGCTGCCCAAGACCGTGGTGATCTCCGCCGAGGAGGTGCGGCGGGCCATCGAGGAGCCGGTCAACGCCATCGTCGACGCGGTCAAGACCACCCTCGACAAGTGCCCGCCCGAGCTGTCGGGCGACATCATGGACCGCGGCATCGCCCTCACCGGCGGCGGCGCCCTGCTCAAGCAGCTCGACGAGCGGCTGCGCGAGGAGACCGGGATGCCCATCCACCTGGTGGACAACCCGCTCGACTCGGTGGTCCTGGGCACCGGCAAGTGCGTGGAGGACTTCGAGTCGCTGCGCCAGGTGCTGGTCCCCGAACCGCGTCACTGAGCCGCGTCACTGAGCCGGGCGCGCGAGTTCTCTCCTCGCGGGGGACGGCCCCCACGTCCCCGCGAGACGGAAAACGGGAGGTCGGTGGGTGAAGGACACCCGGCGGACCCGTTGGGTCCTCGGCGTGCTGCTCGCGGTGGCGCTGACCATGATCACGGTGGACTACCGCGGCGGGCAGCACTCCCCGCTGGCCGGCCTGCGCGGCCTGGGCGCGGCCGTGTTCGGCCCGGTCGAGCGGGCCTCGGCGGCGGTGGTGCGGCCGGTCGGCAACACCGTCGACGCGATCACCGACGCGCCCGGCGAACGCCGCCGCGCCGACCGGCTGGAGCGGGAGAACCAGCGGCTGCGCGAGCAGCTGCGCGCCCACCGCATCGACGCCTCCCGCTACGAGCAGCTGCACCGGCTGCTCGGCTCGGCGGGCATCGGCGGCTACAAGATCGTGGCGGCGCAGGTGATCTCGGCCGGGCAGGGCTTCGAGGAGACCGTCACCATCGACGTCGGCAGCCGCAGCGGGGTGCGCCGCGACATGACGGTGCTGAACGCCGACGGCCTGGTCGGGCGGGTCACCCGGGTCGGCCCGGCGACCGCCACCGTGCTGCTGGCCACCGACGTGGCGTCCTCGGTCGGCGCCCGCCTGGAGGACTCCCGCGAGATCGGGATCGTCCAGGGGCGCGGCCGCCGCGGCCTCAGCGCGGGCAACGACACGCCGCTGAAGTTCCAGATGCTCAACGCCAACGCCCCGCTGCGGCCGGGCCAGCGGCTGGTCACGCTCGGGTCGCAGGGCGAGCGGCCCTACGTGCCCGGCGTGCCGATCGGCACGGTCGAACGCATCGACAAGCCCGAGGGCGGCCTCACCCGCACCGCCTACCTGCGGCCGTTCGTGCGGTTCAGCAGCCTGGACGTGGTCGCGGTGGTGGTCGCGCCGCCCAAGAGCGACCCGCGCGACGCGGTGCTGCCGCCCAAGCCGACGCCCACGCCGACGCCGACGCCCACGCCGTCCGCGTCGTCCACCGCGACGCCGTTCGCCACGGGCGGTGCCCCCGGCCGCACGCCGTCGTCCCCGCTCACCTCGCCGGGCGCCACGCCGCTGGAGAGCGCGACCACCGGCGGACGCGGCGACCGCGCCGGCCGAGAGCCGTCCGCGGGCACGTCCACCACACCGAGCTCGGAGGGCTGACGTGCTGCGCGCGCCCATGACCAACCCGCCCGAACCGTCCACCGCCGGACGCGGCCTGACCGCCGCCCTGGTGATCGCGGTGGCGCTGATCCTGCAGGTGTCGGTGGCCAACCGGCTGCCGCTGCCCGGTGACGTCACACCCGACCTGGTGCTGCTGGCGGTGGTCGCGCTGGCCCTGGTCAACGGCTCGCTGACCGGTGTGGTCACCGGGTTCTGCGCCGGACTGGCCGCCGACATCATCCCGCCCGCCGACCACACCCTCGGCCGCTACGCCCTGGTGTACTGCCTGATCGGCTACGTGTGCGGCATGGCCGCCGCGGAGCTGGACCGGCAGACGTTCGTGCCGTTCATGGCGGTGGCCGTCGGCGCGCTGGCCGGGACGGTGCTGTACGCGCTGACCGGCATGCTGCTGGCCGACCCGCGCGCCGCCTGGGACGTGGTGTCGCGCATGGTGCCGCTGCAGGTGCTCTACGACGTGCTGGCCAGCCCCTTCGTGGTGTGGGCGGTGCTGCGGGTGACGCGCCGCTACAACCGGGGCGACAAGGCCCGCGACCGGTACGCGGTGCCCACGGCCCGCTACCGCGCGATGTCCGGGCGGAGCGGCGGGCTGTGAACGCGCGCACGCACTTCCGGCTGGTGGTCCTGTACGTGCTGGTCGGCGCCCTGCTGCTGGTGCTGATGGGCCGCCTGTGGACGATGCAGGTGCTCGACGGCGAGCACTACCGGCAGGTCGCCGCGCAGAACCGCACCCGCGACATCGTGGTGCCCGCCATCCGCGGCATGATCCTGGACGACAAGGGCCGCCCGCTGGTGCGCAACCGCACCGCCCTGGTGGTGTCGGTGGACCGCACCACGCTGATGCGGCAGAAGGACCGCGGCGAAGCCGTGCTCAAGCGCCTGGCCGGGGTGCTCGGCATCGGCTACGACGAGCTGCAGAAGCGCATCCGGCTGTGCGCGCCCGGCATCAAGCGCCCGTGCTGGCCGGGCTCGCCGTTCCAGCCGATCCCCGTCGACGACCGCGTCGACCCCAAGCGCGCGTTGCAGATCATGGAGCGGCAGGAGGAGTTCCCCGGCGTGACGGCGCAGTTCCAGGCCGTCCGCGAGTACCCCGAGCCCGAGGGCGCCAACGCCGCGCAGACGCTCGGCTACCTGCAGCCCATCACCCAGGAGGAGCTGGACAGGCGCAAGGGCATCCGGGTCACCGGCTACAGCGGCGTCGACCTGGTCGGCCGCGACGGGCTGGAGGCCGCCTACGACGCCGACCTGCGCGGCCGCCCCGGGGTGCGGCGGGTACTGGTCGACAGCCAGGGCCGCGTCACCGGCACCGCGTCCGAGCAGGCCGCCGAGCCCGGCGGCCACCTGGTCACCAGCATCGACGCCAAAGTGCAGGGCGCGGCCGAGCGGGCGCTGCGCAACGCGATGAAGAGCGCCCGTTCGCAGGGCCACCCGGCCGACGCGGCGGCCGCCGTGGTGCTGGACGTGCAGACCGGCCGGGTGGTGGCGCTGGCCAGCCTGCCCACCTACGACCCGTCGGTGTGGACCGGCGGCATCTCCCAGGAGAAGTACGACGCGCTGCTCGGCAAGAAGCAGGGCGAGCCGCTGATCTCCCGCGCCACCCAGGGGCAGTTCGCGCCGGGCTCCACCTTCAAGATCTCCTCGACCGCCGCGGCGGTGGCCGACGGCTACCCGCTCAACGGCATCTACCCCTGCCCCGGCTCCTACAACGTGGGCAGCCGCGCCTTCCGCAACTTCGAGGGCCAGGCGCACGGCGACATGAACCTGCACCGGGCGCTGGTGGTGTCCTGCGACACGATCTACTACAAGTTCGCCTACGAGGAGTGGCTGCGCGACGGCGGCACGAAACCGCGCGCCAACCCCAAGGACCCGATGGTGGCGATGGCCCGCAAGTGGGGCTTCGGCAGCCGCACCGGCATCGACCTGCCCGGCGAGAGCAGCGGCCGCATCCCCGACCGGGGGTGGAAGCGCCGCTACTGGGAGGCCACCCGCGAGGCCGACTGCAAGGCCGCCAAGCAGGGCTACCCGAACCTGGAGCGCACCGACCCCGGGCGCGCCGCGTACCTGAAGGCGATCGCCGCCGAGAACTGCGCCGAGGGCTACGTGTGGCGGGCCGGCGACGCCGCGAACTTCTCCGTCGGGCAGGGCGACGTGCTGGTGACGCCGCTGCAGCTGGCCCGCGCGTACGCCGCGGTGGCCAACGGCGGGCGGCTGGTCACGCCGCACCTGGGCGTGGCCGTGGTCCGGGCGGACGGCTCGGTGGTGCGCCGCATCCCGACGCCGCCGGCCAAGAAGCTGGACGTCGACCGCAAGGTGCTGGACTACATGCGCAAGGCGCTCGCCGACGTCCCCAAGGAGGGCACCGCGGCCGGCGCGTTCGGCGGCTTCGACCTCAAGAAGCTGCCCGTGGCGGGCAAGACCGGCACCGCCGAGGTCTACGGCAAGGCCGACACCTCCTGGTTCGCCTCGTTCGCCCCGGCGGACAAGCCGAGGTTCGCGGTGGTGGCGATGATCTCGCAGGGCGGCACCGGCGCCTCGGCCGCCGCGCCCGCCGTCCGCGAGATCTACGAGGCGATCTACGGGCTGGGCAAGGACGGCAAGCCCGCGCTGGAGAACGGCGAGCTGCCCAAGGACCTGCCCAAGCCCCCGGCCGGATCGGGCGGCGTGATCGGCGCCGGCACCGACACGGCGGAGGAGTCCCCGGACGCGTCCCCCGGCACGTCCCCGGGCGGCGCGCCCAACACCGTGCTGACCGAAGGGCCGGGCCTGCCGCCCAGCACCGCCCCGCGCCAGGAGTCCGCCGCCTCGCCGAGGACGACGCGGTGATCGGCGGCGGGCTGGGCTCCGGCCGCGCCGGGGCGGGCGTGGGCGCGGTCGACGGCTACGGCGACCGGACCGTGTGGCGGCGCCGCCTGGCGGGCATGCGCCGCCTGGACTGGATGCTGGTGCTGGCCGCGCTGGCGCTGTCGGTGGTGGGCACCCTGCTGGTGCGCTCGGCCACGGTGCCGCTGCTGACCGAGCAGGGCAAGGACCCCGAGACCTTCGTCCAGCGGCACCTGCTGAACCTGGTCATCGGGTTCGTGCTGGGCGCCGTGGTGGCGCTGCTGGACTACCGGCTGCTGCGCGCCTACGCGCCGATCCTGTACGGGCTGGCCTGCGCGGGGCTGGTGGCGGTGCTCACCCCGCTCGGCGAGACGATCAACGGGTCGCACTCGTGGATCGTGCTCGGCGGCGGCTTCCAGGTGCAGCCGTCGGAGTTCGCCAAGGTCGGGCTGGTGGTGCTGCTGGCGATGCTGCTCGGCGAGCCGCGCGACGGCGAGGTCGGCCCGAGCAACAAGGACATCCTGTGGGCGCTGGCGCTGGCCGGGCTGCCCGCGGCGCTGGTCATGGGCCAGCCCGACCTGGGCACGACGCTGGTGTTCGGCGCGGTGGTGCTGGGCATGCTGGCCATCAGCGGGGTGCGCAAGCGCTGGCTGGCCGGGCTGGTCGGCGGCGGCGTCGCGGCCGGATTCCTGGTGTTCTTCCTCGGGCTGCTCAAGCCGTACCAGATCGCCCGGTTCACCGCGTTCCTCGACCCCTCGCACGACCCGCGCGGCGCCGGCTACAACGCCCAGCAGGCCAAGATCGCCGTGGGGTCGGGCGGCGTGTTCGGCAAGGGCCTGTTCAACGGCGAGCAGACCGGCGGCCACTTCGTCCCCGAGCAGCAGACCGACTTCATCTTCACCGTCGCCGGCGAGGAGCTCGGGTTCATCGGGGCGGCCGCGATCGTGCTGCTGCTCGGCGTGGTGCTGTGGCGGGGCCTGCGCATCGCCACCCAGGCCGCCGACCTGTTCGGCACGCTGGTGGCCAGCGGCGTGGTGTGCTGGCTGGCGTTCCAGACGTTCGAGAACATCGGCATGACGCTGGGCATCATGCCGATCACCGGGCTGCCGCTGCCGTTCGTGTCCTACGGCGGCTCGGCGACGTTCGCCAACATGATCGCCCTCGGCCTGCTGCAGGCCGTCCACCTCAGACGCAACCCCTTCGACTGACCGGGGCCGGGCGCCGTCCGGGGGGCGCCCGCGCCGGCGTCCCGACGGAACCGCACCCGGTCGTGGGCGCCGGTAGGCTGAAAACTCCTGAGCGAACATCTGCATCCGCGTCCACATCATCGGAGGCACCGTCATGCCGGTCGAGTCGATCTTCCCGCGCCTGGAGCCGCTGCTCCCGCGCGTGCAGAAGCCGATTCAGTACGTCGGCGGCGAGCTGAACTCCCAGGTCAAGGATTGGGACGAGGCCGAGGTGCGGTGGGCGCTGATGTATCCGGACGCCTACGAGGTGGGGCTGCCCAACCAGGGCGTGCAGATCCTCTACGAGATCCTCAACGAACGCGAGGGCGTGCTGGCCGAGCGCACCTACTCGGTCTGGCCGGACCTGGAGAAGCTGATGCGCGAGCACGGCGTCCCGCAGTTCACCGTCGACGCGCACCGCCCGGTCGGCGCGTTCGACCTGCTGGGCGTGAGCTTCGCGACCGAGCTGGGCTACACCAACCTGCTCACCGCGCTCGACCTGGCGGGCATCCCGCTGACGGCGGCCGACCGCGGCGACGAGCACCCGATCGTGATCGCCGGCGGGCACGCCGCGTTCAACCCCGAGCCGATCGCCGAGTTCCTGGACGCCGCGGTGCTCGGCGACGGCGAGGAGATCGTGCTGGCGATCACCGAGGTGGTCCGGGAGTGGAAGGCCGAGGGCCGCCCCGGCGGCCGCGACGAGCTGCTGCTGCGCCTGGCCTCCTCCGGCGGCGTGTACGTGCCGAAGTTCTACGACGTCACCTACCTGCCCGACGGCCGCATCCAGCGGGTGGCGCCCAACCGGCCCGGCGTGCCGTGGCGGATCAGCAAGCACACCGTCATGGACCTGGACGACTGGCCGTACCCGCGCAAGCCGCTGGTCCCGCTGGCCGAGACCGTCCACGAACGCTACAGCGTGGAGATCTTCCGGGGCTGCACCCGCGGCTGCCGCTTCTGCCAGGCCGGAATGATCACCCGTCCGGTGCGCGAGCGGTCCATCACCACCATCGGCGACATGGTGGAGACCGGCCTGCGCGAGAGCGGCTTCCCCGAGGTGGGGCTGCTCAGCCTGTCCAGCGCCGACCACAGCGAGATCGGCGACATCGCCAAGGGGCTGGCCGACCGGTACGAGGGCACCAACACCTCGCTGTCGCTGCCGTCCACCCGCGTGGACGCCTTCAACATCACGCTGGCCAACGAGCTGTCGCGCAACGGCCGCCGGTCCGGGCTGACGTTCGCGCCCGAGGGCGGCTCCGAGCGGATGCGCAAGGTGATCAACAAGATGGTCACCGAGGACGACCTGATCCGCACCGTGACCACCGCCTACGAGAACGGCTGGCGGCAGGTCAAGCTGTACTTCATGTGCGGGCTGCCCACCGAGGAGGACGAGGACGTCCTGGCCATCGCCGACATGGCCCGCCGGGTGATCCAGGCCGGCCGGGAGGCCACCGGCCGCCGCGACATCCGCTGCACCGTGTCCATCGGCGGGTTCGTGCCCAAGCCGCACACCCCGTTCCAGTGGGCCGCGCAGTGCGACCACGAGACCGTCGACCGGCGGCTGCGCGCCCTGCGCGACACGCTGCGCCAGGACAAGGAGTACGGCCGCGCCATCGGCCTGCGCTACCACGACGGCAAGCCGTCGATCATCGAGGGCCTGCTGTCGCGCGGCGACCGCCGGGTCGGCGCGATCATCCGCGCGGTGTGGGAGGACGGCGGCCGCTTCGACGGCTGGAGCGAGCACTTCTCCTACGACCGCTGGGTGGCCTGCGCCGACAAGGTCCTGGCCGACGAGCCGGTCGACCTGGACTGGTACACCACGCGCGAGCGCGACGAGGTCGAGGTGCTGCCCTGGGACCACCTGGACGCCGGTCTCGACCGCGAGTGGCTCTGGCAGGACTGGCAGGACGCCCTCGACGAGACCGAGGTCGAGGACTGCCGCTGGACGCCCTGCTACGACTGCGGCGTCTGCCCGACCATGGGCACCGAGATCCAGATCGGTCCCACCGGCCGCAAACTCCTTCCGCTTTCGGTCGTCTGACCTGTCCCCGGCCGCCTGTGCCCGCGCGCCCGACGCTGCGGGCGCAGGCGTTCGGAGCCCGTCCCGCCCGCCCTTCGCCAGGGGCGCGGCACGGCCCGTCCTGGCCGATGCGAAGGCGTCCGGGGTCGGGCGTGGGCGAAAGGGGGGCCGGGGGCCCGTACTCTATAGGGAGACGTTTTCGACTCGATGCGAGTAGGAAGGACTGGAGCCCTGGCACCCCAGCCGGAGGGTCCCGCGCCGGCCCCCGTGATCCAGCGCCTGCGCGTTCGGTACGCCAAGCGCGGCAGGATGCGGTTCACCAGCCACCGCGACATCTCCCGGGCCGTGGAACGCGCCGTGCGGCGCGCCGGGATCCCTGTCGCGTTCAGCGCGGGATTCACCCCGCACCCGAAGATCTCGTACGCGGGTGCGGCGGCGACCGGGGTCGCCAGCGAGGCCGAATACCTCGAACTCGGGCTGACCGAGGCCCGCGACCCTGCGCGGGTCCGCGACGATCTCGACGCCGCCCTGCCCGCCGGCCTGGACGTCCTCGACGTGGTGGAGGCCCGGCCGACGGCCCGCGCGGGGGAGGCGCAGGCCGCACGGCCCGCGGCGCTGGCCGACCGGCTGGAGGCGTCGCTGTGGCAGGTGCGGCTGGACGGCGTGGACGCCGAGGCCGCCGCGAAGGCCGTCGACGCCTTCGTCGCCGCCGACCGGATCGAGGTGGAACGCCTCACCAAGAAGGGACGGCGCCGGTTCGACGTGCGCGCCGCCGTGTCCGCCTGTGAGCTGGACCGGCGCGCCTCGGCGGCGGCGGATGCCCCTTGTGCGATACTTCGAATGGTTGTTCGGCATACCACACCCGCCGTACGACCCGACGACATCCTCGCCGGACTGGGTCAGGTCGCCGACCTCGCGCCGCCGTCGCCGCCGCTGGTGACCAGGCTGGCGCAGGGCCCCGTGGACGCAGCCACCGGTGAGCTCGCGGATCCGCTGGATCCCGACCGGGAGACCGTGGCCCCGTCCGGCGACGACGCCGCGGCGGGCCATGGCCCTGCGCGCCCGCAGAGCGCGGAGCCCGTGAGCGCGGATGCCGTCAGCGCCCGCCCGTAAGGGCCGAAGCCGTGCCGGACGCACGGAACCGGTCTCCAGGGGAACGGCGAGCGCGCCCCCGACGACTTCGTCGTCGCTGCCGGACCTGCGGTCCGGACGTGACGGCGCCGATTGACTGACGGAGAGAGCTCCCGTGCGGCGCACCGCACCGCACCGCCCCCAGGGCGGAGCGCGTGGTCGCGCCCGGGAGCCTGACGGGAGTTGCCCGCATGTTGGAGAACGAGGCCGATCCGGCCACTGCCGAAGGCACAGATGACCCGACCGCCGCTGCGGACGCCGCGGCGGGTGCAACGCGCCGCCCGCGCCGCCGGGCCGCCAGCCGCCCCGCCGGCCCGCCCCCCGAGGTGGACGACGCCCCCGCCGTGATCACGGTGTCGCCCAAGGCGTCCGGTCCCGCGGCACGTGACGCCGAGGAGCCCCCGAACGCGGCCGCCGAGGCCGCGGCGCCCGCCGCACCGCCCGCCGAGACCTCCGGTGAGACCCCCGGTGACGCGACCGGAGCGGAGTCCGCCGAGAGCGCACAGACTACCGAGCCCGCGCCCGAAGCGGGCGCCGAACCGGCCGACGAGACGAGCACTGAGACGAGCACCTCACCGGCCGCCGAGACGAACGACGAGACGGGCACCGAGGCAGGCGAAGAGACGGGCGCCGCACCGGCCGGGCAGCCGGCCGCGGAGGACCCCGCCCCCCGCAAGCGGGCCACGCGGTCGCGCGCCAAGACCGCCGACGGGGAGGCGGCCCCGCGCCGCACGCGCCGCCGCGCCACGGCCGCCGCCGCGCCCCCGCCCGAACCGCAGCCAGAGCCGGAGACGGAGCCTGAGACGGAGCCTGAGACGGAGTCCGCGTCGGAGACGGGGGCCGAGACCGGGCCGAAGACACCGCGGACCGCGCAGGCCCCGGCCGTGCCGGTGGTCCCGCAGGTGCCCCCGGTGCCGACCGTGCAGCCCGAGACGGGCGCCGAGACCGAGCCCGCCGCCGCGTTCGGCATCCCCTCGGTGACCTTCCAGCCGCCCATGGTCGTCTTCCAGCCGCCGCAGCCGGTGGCTCCCGCGCCCGCGGCCGCCGAGCCGGCCGGCGACGCCGACGCCCCGCACGACGAGGACGCCGGGCCGGCCGACCGCGACGAGGACGACGAGTCCGACCGCCCCTCGCGGCGGCGCCGCCCCCGGGGCGGCCGCGGCCGCGGCCGCGGCGACGACGCCGCCGAGGACGACACCGCCGCCGAGGACGGCGCCGAGGCCGCCGAGCAGCAGCCCGGGGACGCCGGCGACGAGACCGGCGGCGCCAAGGAGGCCAAGGACGCCAAGGCCCCCGCCGCCGAGCAGGGCGAGGCCGACAAGGACGAGGAGGGCGGCGCCGAACCCGGGACCTCCTCCGGCACCAGCCGCCGCAGGCGGCGCCGCCGTCGCCGCTCCGGGTCCGCCGACGGCGAGCCGGCGGTGTCGCCCGACGACCCGCCCAACACCGTGGTGCACGTGCGCGACTCGCGGCCCGCCGCCGAGGCCCGCGCGGCCGCCGAGGACGAGGTGCAGGCGGTGCGCGGCTCGACCCGGCTGGAGGCCAAGAAGCAGCGCCGCCGCGAGGGCCGCGAGCAGGGCCGCCGCCGCCCGCCGGTCATCACCGAGGCCGAGTTCCTGGCCCGCCGCGAGTCGGTGGAGCGGGTCATGGTGATCCGCCAGGAGGGCGAGCGCACCCAGATCGCCATCCTCGAGGACAACGTCCTGGTCGAGCACTACGTCAACCGCGCCACGCACCAGTCGTACGTGGGCAACGTCTACCTCGGCAAGGTGCAGAACGTGCTGCCGTCGATGGAGGCGGCGTTCGTCGACATCGGCAAGGGCCGCAACGCGGTGCTGTACGCCGGCGAGGTCAACTGGGACGTGGCGGGCCTGGAGGGCCAGCCGCGCCGCATCGAGTCGGCGCTCAAGTCCGGCCAGTCGGTGCTGGTGCAGGTCACCAAGGACCCGGTGGGCCACAAGGGCGCCCGGCTGACCAGCCAGATCTCGCTGCCCGGCCGCTACCTGGTGTACGTGCCGGACGGCTCGATGACCGGCATCAGCCGCAAGCTGCCCGACAAGGAGCGCAGCCGCCTCAAGCAGATCCTCAAGAAGATCATGCCGGACAACGCCGGGGTGATCGTCCGCACCGCCGCCGAGGGCGCCACCGAGGAGGAGCTGGCGCGCGACGTGTCGCGGCTGGCCGCCCAGTGGGAGAACATCCAAAAGCAGGTCAAGTCGGCCTCGGCGCCGTCGCTGCTGTACGGGGAGCCGGACCTGACCATCCGGGTCGTCCGCGACATCTTCAACGAGGACTTCAGCAAGCTGGTGGTGTCCGGCGACGAGGCGTGGGAGACGGTCTCGGAGTACGTGCAGTACGTGGCGCCGCACCTGGCCGACCGGCTGGAGCGCTGGAACGGCGGCCCGGACGTGTCGTCGGTGTTCCGCATCGACGAGCAGATCGCCAAGGCGCTGGACCGCAAGGTGTGGCTGCCCAGCGGCGGTTCGCTGGTCATCGACCGCACCGAGGCGATGACCGTGATCGACGTCAACACCGGCAAGTTCACCGGCCAGGGCGGCAACCTGGAGGAGACGGTCACCCGCAACAACCTGGAGGCGGCCGAGGAGATCGTGCGCCAGCTGCGGCTGCGCGACATCGGCGGCATCGTGGTGATCGACTTCATCGACATGGTGCTGGAGAGCAACCGCGACCTGGTGCTGCGCCGCCTGGTGGAGTGCCTGTCGCGGGACCGTACCAAGCACCAGGTCGCCGAGGTGACGTCGCTGGGCCTGGTGCAGATGACCCGCAAGCGGGTCGGGCAGGGCCTGCTGGAGGCGTTCTCGGAGACCTGCGAGTGCTGCAACGGCCGCGGCATCCACGTCCAGCTCACCCCCGTCGAGCCCAAGTCCGACAAGTCGGCCTCCGGGGGCGGCCGCCGCCGCAAGCGCAAGGGCGAGGTCGAGCGGGCCGTCGAGGAGAAGCTCGCGCAGCACGAGTCCGCCAAGGCCGAGGCGGCCAAGGCCGAATCCGCCAAGGGCGAGGCGGCGAAGGGCGAGGCGGCCAAGGCGGACGCCGAGGACGGGCCCGCCGAGGAGCCGGCGGCCGCGCAGGCCGCCGAGACCGCCGAGCGGCCCGCCCGCAGGCGCCGTTCCAGCCGGAGCAAGAGCGCCGCGGCCAAGGCCGAGGCGGATGCCGCAGCGGAGCCCGCGTCGGAGCCCGCCTCAGAGGCCGCGCCGGAGGCGGAGGCGGCGCCCGCCGGGCAGCAGCCGCCCGCAGGGTCGGCGCAGGAGGCCGCCGGCGCGGCGGCTGAGACCG
>NZ_BAABDO010000145.1:0-14881 GCF_039539665.1 Actinomadura keratinilytica | reverse complement strand
TGAGTGATGTTGTCTTCCTAAGACCGCTTGGCCTCCGACTTTCCTGCGGCTTCCCGGGGCTGGCGCCGGCCGGCCGCGGCGGCGCCGAGGACGGCTCGGACGACCGCCCGCCGCCGAGGGCCGGCTGCGCCCGCCGCGCGGCCGCGCTGGCCCGCGCGGTGCTCGGCGGCGCCCCGGACGAGGAGGTGGCGGTCCGCGCGGAACGCATCCTGCAGAGCGCCCGCCTCCCGGACGGCGAGCTGATGGCGATCATCACGGCGCTGGTGTCGCTGGCGCTGGCCGACCGGCTGGACCGGGCGGCCTTCTGGTGCGGCACGCTGGCCCGCACCGCCGCCGGCCACGGGGTGGCGATCTGGCAGGCGCTGATCACGGCGGTCGGCGCGTTCGTCGACATGAGGCGCGGCCGGCCGGCCGAGGCGCAGGAGCGGGCCGCCGCCGCGCTCGCCCTCGTCCCGCCCGAGGGGTGGGGCGTCGCCGTCGCGCTGCCGCTGGCCGTGCTGCTCTACACCGGCGGCGTGTCGGGACGCCCCGGCCAGGCCGCGCGGTACCTGGCCGTGCGGGTGCCGGACGCGGCGTTCGACACCGTCGCCGGACTGCTCTACGTGTGGGCCCGCGGGCACCATCACGCCGCCGCCGGCCGCCCCTACGCCGCGCTCGACGACTTCCACGCCGTCGGCGACCTCATGGCCCGGTGGGGGGTCGACCTGCCCGCGCTGGTGCCCTGGCGCACCGACGCCGCCCGCGTCCACCTGTCGCTGGGGAACCGGCGGCGCGCCCGCGACCTCGCCCAGGAGCAGCTGGCCCGGGTCGGCCCCGCGCCCACCGGGACGCGCGGCGTCACCCTGCGCGTGCTGGCCGCGGCGCTGTCCCCCCGGTACCGCCTCGGCCCGCTGGAGGAGGCGGTGATGATCCTGGAGGAGCGCGGAGACCGCCTCGAGTACGCCCGCGCCCTGGAGGACCTCGGCCGGGCCCGCCGCGATCTCGGCGACGAGTCCGCCGGGCGCGGCCTGTCCCGCCGGGCCCGGCGGCTGATGCACGAGATCGGGGGCGCCGCCGCCGACGGGGCCGCGGGCGCGCCGGCCGGCGCCATGCCCGTCCCGCGGGACGGGGCGCGCAACCCCGCGGGCCTCAGCGACGCCGAGCTGCGGGTCGCGGCGCTGGCCGCCCGCGGGCACACCAACCGCCAGATCGCCGCCCGGCTCTACATCACCACCAGCACGGTGGAGCAGCACCTGACCAGGGTCTACCGCAAACTCGACGTGCGCCGCCGCTCCGAACTGCCGGCCCGGCTGGACTCGGCCGCGGGCGTCCCCTAGCCGGAAAGCGGCGGATAGGGGGACGGCATCGCCGGCCGCCGGACCGGCGATAGGGGGGGTTTAGGGGTCCTCGCCCGGAGATCCCGGTGTTAGCTTCCGGTATTCAGATAGGTCATTTGTTGCTTCTTGTACAAATCTGCCCGGGGGATAGGGGATTTTCATGGTGAATGCAATTCGGTTGTCTCTCGCCGCGCCGCAAGGCGGCTCCCGCAATTCTTCGCAGACGTGGAATTCGAGCCGGTGGGACACCGTCCGGCAGACGGTCGAGACGGTCGCGGTGGACGCGCTGGCGATGGACGACTCGCCGCGGTGCTCCGGAGTGGTCCCCGAGCATGTGGCGGCGCTGGCCGAGACACCGCATCCGCTGCCGCCCATCATCGTGCACCGGGCGACGATGCGGGTGATCGACGGCAGGCACCGGCTGCTGGCCGCGCGGATGCGCGGCCGGCCCACGATCGACGTCCGGTTCTACGAGGGCGACGAGGCCCACGCGTTCGCGCTGGCCGTCAAGTCGAACATCGCGCACGGACTGCCGCTGACGGCGGCGGACCGCAAACGCGCGGCCGCCCGTGTCATCGCCTCGCATCCCCAGTGGTCGGACCGGCTGATCGCGTCCGTCACCGGGCTCGCGCCCGCCACCGTCGCCGACATCCGCCGCCGGAGCGCGGCGGGCTCGGCGGAGCGGATCCGGATCGGCCGGGACGGGCGGATCCGGCCGGTCGACGCGACCGAGGGGCGGCGGCGGGCCGGCGAGCTCATCCTCGCCGACCCGAGCCTGTCGCTGCGGCAGATCGCCCGGGCGGCGGGCATCTCGCCGGAGACGGCGCGCGACGTCCGCAACCGGCTGCGGCGCGGCGAGGACCCGCTGCCCTCCCGGCGCCGCCGCAAGCGCACCGCCCCCGCCCGGCCCGACGCCCCGAAACCCGAGCCGGTCGGCGCCGTGGGGGTGAAACCGGCCGGTGCGGGGGGCGCGAGGCCGGCCGGGGCCGCCGGGCCGGGGGCGCGGATCGACCACCTCCCGGTGCGGGACCGCCTCATGGCGGTCGAGCGCCTCAGGGCGGATCCGGCGCTGCGGTTCAACGAGGCCGGGCGGGCGCTGCTGCGGCTGCTCGCGGTGCACACGATCAGCGCCGAGCAGTGGGACAGGATCGTCCAAGAGGTTCCGGCGCACTGCGCGGAGGGGGTGGCCCGGGCGGCCGACGAGTGCGCCCGCGCGTGGGCGGAGTTCGCCGACCGGCTGGAAGGCGCCGTGGCCCGAGACCGGTCGGCCTGAACCGGCGGCCGACAGGCCGTTGGGCCCGGTGCTCGCCGAGCACCGGGCCCAACGGCATTCCCGGGGCGCCGGCGGAGCCGCGCTCGCGGACAGGGGCGGAGGGAGTCGATCAGGGCGTCGACGGCGGCGAGCGCGGCGGCCGATCGCGCCCTGCCGGAACCGGGAGAGACCGTCATGCGCTGACGGGGAGCGGACGAGCCGATGAGGGGGAGGGGGAACGTCACCGCCCAGTGCTCGTCGGTGACGGGAGACAGGCCCGGGGCCTGCGGCCAGGCATGGTGGGCGATACTGGGATTGAACCAGTGACCTCTACCGTGTCAAGGTAGCGCTCTCCCACTGAGCTAATCGCCCGAGCCCGCGCCTACCTCGACACGGGGGTTGAGGTGGAGACGGGATTCGAACCCGTGTACACGGCTTTGCAGGCCGTTGCCTCGCCTCTCGGCCACTCCACCGGGGAGTTCAGCCCAGCCGCATACAGGGCCTCTCAGAGCGGACGACGGGATTCGAACCCGCGACCCTCACCTTGGCAAGGTGATGCTCTACCAACTGAGCCACGTCCGCCTGCCTTTCCGGGGGGCTTCCCCCGGGGCGCAGTGATTACTTTAGCGGAAACTCCGAGTGCTTGCGTACTCGTCGCCGCGGGACAGCTCCGCGTGCAGGGCGCTCCAGAAGGAGAGCTCCTCGTCCTCGCGCAGGTGGGCGATGCGGCCCCAGAACTCGCGGTCCTCGGCCTCCTGGGCGGCGGCCGCCGACAGCGCCGGCATCACGGTGGTGCCGGCGTCGGCGGCGTCCAGGTCGGCGGGGGTGAGGTCGGGCGGGAGGGCGACCGGGGCGGCCGGGCGGTGGTGCTTGCCGCGCTTGCGGAACCGCACGGGGGGCGACGAGGGCGCCTTGGCGGCCGCGGCGCGTCCGGCGGCCAGGGCCAGGGTGCCGCACAGCACGAAGGCCAGGACGCCGCCGAGCACCGTGTCCTGGGCCGGGAGGTGGTGGTCGGGAGAGGACGGCTCCTGCTTGCGCGTCTCCGCGCCGGCCGTGGCCGGGGCGCCGTTGAGCTCCTCGACGGACGGCGGGGGAGCGGCGTGCTTAGGGGTGTACTTCTTCTCGATCTTCACCTTGCCGGGGAGGCCGAAGCCGACGACGGCGTCCATGCCGCGGACCTTGCGGGTGAGCTTGTAGCCGTCGGCGTTGGCCTCGATGGTGTGGAGGGTCTGGCCGTCCACCTTCTCCACCAGGCCGACGTGGTCGATCTGGTCGATGTCCTTGGAGCCGCTCCAGTCGAAGAACACCAGGGCGCCCGGCTCGGGCTCGGTGGTCCAGGCGCCGTGCTCGCGGAACCACTCGGCGTGCTTGACGGTGGCGGCGAACCGCCCCGCCTGCTCGGCGACGCCGGCCTTGTCCGCCGCCCAGGCCAGGAACATGTCGCACCAGGGTGCGGTCTTGAAGTAGGCGTCGCCGTCCTCGACGTTCTCGGCGTACCAGTCGCCGTACTTGGTGTAGCCGTCGCCCTTCTCGGTGTATCCGAGCTCGTCCCTGGCGATCTCGAGCAGCTTCTTGCCGATGGGGTCCATGACGCTCCCTGTGCCGCCGGTCCGGCCGGCTGACGGGCCGGAACGCACGCCCCCGACCCGGTCGACATCCAACACCGGGCTTCAAGGTCACGTGTTGGTCTCGATGGAATGTAGCGAAGGTAAAGAGGAATGGACAAGCGGCGGCGGGGAAACGGGTTATCCGGACCAAGCGCCCCCGACCGGGCGGAATCGGATCAGGTGTAGCCCCTCGGGAGCACCGCCACGGGGCACGGCGCGGCGCGCAGCACCTTCAGCGCGTTCTCGCCGAGGAAGACGCGGTGCGCCGCCGCGTCCTCGCTGCTGGCGCAGACCAGCAGCTCGGCGTCGCTCCAGCCGGCGTCGTGCAGGGCGTCGGCGATGTCGTCCCCCTCGCCCAGCTCGGCCTCGACCGCCTCGGCGGCCAGGCCGGAGGAGTCGCGCGCCAGCCGGATCGCCAGGGCCAGGTCGTCGCGGAGCCGTTCGGCGTCGTCGCCGTCGACGGCGAGGGTGAGCAGCCGCAGCGGGATGCCGAGGGCGGCGGCGGCCTGGGCGGCCCGGACGACCGCCTCGTCGCACTGGGGGCGGCGGACGTAGGCGACGGTGATGCGCTCGAGTTCCCCGCGGCGCTCGTATCCGGCGGGGGCCAGCATCACCGCCTCCGTGGCCGAGTGCAGCAGGTGGTCGGCGGTGCTGCCGACCGCGATGCGGCCGTGCGCGCCCCCGGCGGGGGACCCGACGACGATGAGGTCGGCGCCGGCCCTGCTGGCCAGGACCGACAGCCCGCGTGCCACGCCCCGGCTCTCGTGGGCGGCGAACTCGGCGGGCTGGTCGTCCAGCAGCGCCGCGGCCTGTTCCAGGAGCGCGAGGGCCTCGCCGGCGGCGGCGGGGCGGCCGGGCGGGTGGACGGCGGCCACGGTGAGCCGTCCGCCGGTGCGCGCCACGACCCCGCGGGCCAGCTGCAGGGCCTCGCGGCCGCCGGCGTCCGGGGTGAACCCGGCCAGCACGTGTTCGCCGATCACCCCGGGGTCATTCCCCCGTGCGGCCGCCGGTCACCGAGGCGGCGGTTCCTCCCCGCCGCCGGGGCGCTGAGCAGGGCGTTCGCGGGGCCGGGCGCGGGCGAGTTCCCGGCGCTTGCGGTACATTCACGTGCTCCGACTGCTTTGTCGCATTTAGGGGGATTTGTGGTTCAAGCGACGGAAGCGCCGGACCTGGTCGCCGGGAGGTGGGCCATCGATCCGGCGCACTCGGAGGTGACCTTCGCGGTCCGCCACCTCATGACCACCGTCCGCGGCAGCTTCGCCGAGTTCAGCGGCGAGATCCTGGTCGCCGAGGACCCGCTCGCCTCGACCGCCGTCGCCGAGATCGCGCTGGCGTCCGTGGACACCCGCAACGCCGAGCGGGACGCGCACGTGCGGTCGGCCGACATCCTGGACGTCGAGACCTATCCGTCCATGACGTTCGTCAGCACCCGCGCCGAGCGGGCGCAGGTCGGACGGCGGGCGCGCCTCCCGCGCTACCACGTCGACGGCGACCTGACCATCAGGGGCGTCACGCGGCCGGTGCGGCTGCTCACCGAGTACCACGGCATGTCGAGCGACCCGTGGGGCGGCACCCGCGCCGGGTTCACCGCCACCACCTCCATCAGCCGCAGCGACTTCGGCATCGAGTTCAACATCCCGCTGCAGGGCGACAAGGTCGTCCTCGGCGACTCCATCGCCGTCGGGCTGGAGATCCAGGCCGTGCTCGCCGACGCCTGACCCGCCCCGGCCCGCGGGCGGCGCGCGTCATGTCCGGCCCTGGAGCGGCCGGCGTGCGCCCCGTCCGGCTGCGTGCGATGCGACTACCGCTGCCGGGGCGGCGGGCCGGGTGGACGGCCGCCGTCCGGCGCGCCCACCCGGCCACCCCCTTCCAGCGTGGCGGCGACCTCCCCGGTCGGTCATGCCGCTCGTCCACTGGTACGCGCCCGGGGCGCTCGCCGGTTCAGCGGCCTGCCGGCCGCCTTGGGATCATGAAGAGGGCGCGCCGTGCGCGCGGTAGGATAGTTGAAAGTTCTATAAGTCTGAGAGGCCGGGGCATGCAGTTCGGGATCTTCAGCGTCGGCGACGTCACGCCCGACCCCACCAACGGCCGGACGCCGACCGAGCGCGAGCGGATCAAGGCGATGGTGACGATCGCCTTGAAGGCCGAGGAGGTCGGCCTGGACGTGTTCGCCACCGGCGAGCACCACAACCCGCCGTTCGTCCCGTCGTCCCCGACCACGATGCTCGGGTACATCGCCGCGCGCACGGAGCGGCTGATCCTGTCGACCGCCACCACGCTGATCACCACCAACGACCCGGTGAAGATCGCCGAGGACTACGCGATGCTCCAGCACCTGGCCGACGGCCGCGTCGACCTGATGCTGGGCCGCGGCAACACCGCGCCCGTGTACCCGTGGTTCGGCAAGGACATCCGCGACGGCATCTCGCTGGCGATCGAGAACTACCACCTGCTGCACCGGCTGTGGCGCGAGGACGTGGTGGACTGGCAGGGGCGCCACCGCACGCCGCTGCAGGGCTTCACCTCCACCCCGCGCCCGCTGGACGGGGTTCCGCCGTTCGTCTGGCACGGCTCCATCCGCAGCCCGGAGATCGCCGAGCAGGCCGCCTACTACGGCGACGGCTTCTTCGCCAACAACATCTTCTGGCCCAAAGAGCACTTCCAGCGGCTGATCGGCCTGTACCGGCGGCGCTACGAGCACTACGGGCACGGCAGCGCCGACCAGGCGATCGTCGGCCTGGGCGGCCAGGTGTTCATGCGCAAGAACTCCCAGGACGCCGTCCGCGAGTTCCGGCCCTACTTCGACAACGCCCCGGTGTACGGGCACGGGCCGTCGCTGGAGGAGTTCATGGCCCAGACGCCGCTCACCGTCGGCAGCCCGCAGCAGGTGATCGACCGGACCCTGGAGTTCCGCGAGCACTTCGGCGACTACCAGCGGCAGCTGTTCCTGATGGACCACGCGGGCCTGCCGCTCAAGACCGTCCTGGAGCAGCTGGACATCCTGGGGGAGGAGGTCGTCCCGGTGCTGCGCAAGGAGTTCGCCGCGCTGCGTCCCGCGCACGTCCCCGAGGCGCCCACGCACGCGTCCCTCGTCGCCGCGGCCCGCGCGAAGGCCGGCGAGGCGGAGGCCGCGCGATGACGGCGCAGCCGGCCGCCGGGCGGACCATCGCGGTGGTCTCGGCCGGGCTGGGGCAGCCGTCGTCGACACGGCTGCTGGCGGACCGGCTCGCCGCCGCCGCGACCGCCGCCCTGCGCGACCTCGGCGCCGACACCGAGGTCGTCACGGTGGAACTGCGCGACCACGCGCGCCAGATGGTGGACGCCACGCTCACCGGCTTCACGGCCGGCGCGCTGCGCGACGCCGTGGAGACGGTGACCGGCGCCGACGGCCTGGTCGCGGTCACGCCCGTCTTCAACGCCTCCTTCAGCGGCCTGTTCAAGATGTTCTTCGACCTGCTGGAGCGCGGATCGCTGGAGGGCGTGCCGGTGCTGATCGGCGCCACCGGCGGCACGGCGCGCCACTCGCTGGTGCTGGAGCACGCCGTCCGGCCGATGTTCGCCTACATGCGGGCCGTGGCCGCGCCGACCGCCGTCTACGCCGCCTCGGAGGACTGGGGGTCCGCGGGGGCCGGCGGCGCCGACGGGCTGACCGAGCGCGTCGCCCGGGCCGGGGGCGAACTGGCGTCGCTGGTCGCCGCCCGTCCGCCGGCGCGGGACCGCCGGGGCGCCGGGGACGCCGACCCGTACGAGGACCCGGTCCCGTTCGAGCGGCTGCTGGCCTCCGGCGGGCAGTGAACGCCCGTCCGTATAACGCCCCTCCCTATGCGGCGGGCGGGGATCAGGAGCCGGGACGGTACGGCACGATCCCGGCCGCGAGCGTCCCCTCGGCGGCGGCCCCGCGCAGCCGCTCCTCGAAGTCGTTCCGGCCGCCCGCGACGCCGATCGTTCCGGCGAGCACCATGACGTAGCCCAGGACCGCGGCCCGCTCGGCCCACCCCGGCGGCGTGCGGACGTTCTCGGCGCGGCAGAACGGCCGCCCGGGAGGGTCGAGCGGGGACCGGACGGTGAACGTGCCGTCGCGGTCGAGCGTCGCGCTCCACCCGGGGGCCAGCGGCACGTGCAGGTCGGGTGCGTCCGTGGCGAGGCCGAGACCGCCCCGCAGACACGCGGCCACCAGCGCGCCCGTCGGCTCCCGGCCGTGCGATCCGGGAGCGGGCGTGCGGTCGGGGTCGTCCAGCAGCGCCAGCGGCACCGCCCCGTTCGGCGTGGGCAGCGCGCTCAGCAGCACGTCCAGCCGGAACCCCTCGGCGCCCCGGTCCCTCTCGCCGGGCGTTTCGTTCATCCCTTGCGCCCCCGTTTCGCGCGGCACGGAACACGCGACCGAGTCGGGAGGCAGCCGGGCCCGGGGCGGTGCAAGGGGAGTGGCTTTCCCTTGGGGCCCGGCGGCCTCGGTCCCTCTCGTCAGGGATCGCTACGGGGCCGCGGCCGGGGGCGAGAGGCCGAAACCCCTGGGTGAGGAGAGGGACTATGACCATAACTCCGCAGGTCAGCGGCGTGAAGTGACCTGCTCCTTACAGTTGTTCCCTACTGTTGTCAGGATTCAGACGTGACTAATCGCCGTTTGCGGAACGGGTCCGCCGGGGGTGGACCGCCGGCGTGCCCATGAGCTCGCGGGCCGGCGGCACGGATCACTCGAAGTCGTCCGGGCTGAACTCCTCCGGACGCTGCCCGCGCGGCTCGCCGGGGGAGCCCGCCATCTGCCTGGGCTCCGGCGCGTCGGCCGGCGTCGTCGTCTGCTTCTCCGCGGCGGTCGCCTCCGCGGTGGCGGTGGCCCCGGCCGCCCGGGTGTCCTCGCGTCCCCTCATGATCCGCTCCTGATCCCCCGCTTGTTCCGGACGCTCCGGTGTACCCGTTCGGGGGCGGTCCATTCGCGCCGGTCGTCGCCCCTCCCCAGCCCTCCTGTAACTCAAGGCACATAAATTCCTTTCCGTCCCGCCAGTCATTGACCGCGCTCCGGCATCTCACCTTCCCCCTACCGACGGTGATAGGAGTTTCACGCAAGGTCATGAATCGGTTCGGGGGGTACACGGTGGGAGACGGGGATGCTCTTCTATTTCGCGGCCGGGATCTGCGCGATCGGCGTGGTGGTGATCGCGGCACTGCTGTTCCGGCGGCTTGACCGGGTCACCGACGACGCCCAGCCCGACGGCCCCACCGGCGGGCACACCGGGGCGATGCTGTCGGCGCTGTTCCTGCTGGCCTTCGCCATCGCCATCGTCGTGCCGTGGACCACCAGCGACGCCGCCCGCGCCAACACCTACACCGAGAGCCAGGCGATCGCCGAGGCCTACTGGGCCGCCACCCGGCTGCCCGCCTCGGAGGCCGCGCGCGTGCAGGCCGGGCTGCGTGAATACGTCGACCTGGTGCGGGGCCGCGAGTGGCGGATGATGGCCGACGGGCGGCTCAGCCCGGAGGGCTGGCGGCGCCTGGAGTCCCTGCGGCGCGAGGTCATGGCGCTGCCCGCCGCCGACGACCGGGCCGCGGACGACCGCGACGCCGTCACCGACCGGCTCGAGGAGATCACCGCCGCGCGCCGCCAGCGCGCCATGGACGCCAAGGCCGCCCCGCCGCCCGGCCTGCTGGTCACCACGGTGGGCACCGGCATCGCCGTCGTGCTGTTCCCGTTCCTGGCCGGCGCCCGCCCGCGCGGCATGACCATCGTGCCGCTGGCGCTGATGGCGGCGATGCTCGGCCTGGGCGTCTACCTGACGATCGACATCCAGCACGCCTTCACCGGCGGTCTGGCGGTGGGCCCCGACGCCTTCACCGAGCTGCTGCCCGAACTGGACCGCATCTCGGGAGGCAGCTGACCGTGCGCGCCGCCGCGCTGCTGCTGGCCGGAGCCCTGGCGGCCCTGACGTGCACCGCCGACGCCCGCCCGGCCCGCACCGACGAACGCGCCGCCGTCCCGGCACGTCACCATGGCCGCTGGGCCCCGGCCCAGACCGCCGAGGCCGTGGTCACCCTCCCCGTGGCGGCGCGGGTCCGGCATCCGCATCCGCCGCACGACCCGCCCGGCCTGGGCGTCTGCCTTCAGCTCGGCGGCCTGACCGTGCAGGCCGGCATCGGCACCTGGCCGTGCCCTCCGCCCGCCGAGCCTCCGCAACCGCCCAAGCCGCCGAAACCCGAGCCGCCGGAGCCGCCCGAACCCCCCGAACCACCGCCGCCGAAGCCCTCACCCACCCGGCGGCCGCCGCCGCGGTCGACGGCGGCACCCCCGCCGCCGACGGCACCCACACCGACGGCGACACCGACGCCGGTCCCCAGGCCGCCGCGCGCATCACCGCCGGCCGCCCGACCGACGCCGTCTGCGACACCGCGGGCGGCCCGCCCCGCGTCCGAGCCGCCCGCCGCAACCCGGCGCCCGTCGCCGCCCCCGCCGCCGGCAGCTCACCGGCCCGTCCGCCGCGCCGAGCGGCCGCAGCGCAAACAACCGCTGCCCACCCTGGTGATCGTCGCGGTCCTGGCGGCCGCGATCGCCTCAGGCGCGGCCTTCGCCTTCGCCCGCTGACGGCCCGCCACGGCTGCCGGTCCGCTGTGGCGGGCCGGTCGGCCCGCGTCGGGGCCGGGCTGCTCGTTGCGGTCGAGCGTCCGGTGCCGGCGCCGCCCTCGGTGGCCTGCCGGCCCCTCCGCCATGCGGAGCCGCTGCACTGCGTCCGCCGCTGACGAGGCTGGTGGTCGTCGTGGTTTCTGGCGGCTGCGCTCGTTTCGGCTCTTGCTTTCCTGCGTTCGCTGACCGTCCGCCAAGGCTGCCTGGTCCGCCGGGGCTGGTCGGTCTGTTGCGGTGGGGCGGTTGCTCCGCGCTGCGGTTGAGCTGCCCGTCACGGCCAGTGCACGGTGCCGGCGTCGGCCTCGGCTGTCGGCGGGTTTCTCCGCGCCGAGCCGCCGCAGCATGAGCGGCCGCTGCCGACACTGGCGGTCGTCGCAGCTTCGGCGGCTGCAGTCGGTGTGAGTACTGCCTGCGTTCCCGTCCGCTGACCGGTCCCGCACCGCTGGCCGGTCCGCTGGGGGTGGCCGGTCGCAGTTGCAGGTCCGGCCCCCGCATTGCGACCGGGCGTCCGATGCCGGCGCCGACCGCGGGGGCCTGCCTGTATCCCCGCCGCGCCGAGTCGCCGCAGCGTGAGCGGCTGCGTTGATGCTGGTTGTCGTCGCGAGGGCTGGCGGCTGTGGTCGCTTCGGACGGCAGGCGTCTGGCCGGTCTGCCGCGGGTGGCTGGTTGGCCACCGCCCGTTGGTTCGTGACGGTGCGGCGGTGCCTCGTGAGGTCGGCATCGGACCCTGCGTCAGGTGCTGGAGGGGTGGATGCGTGCCGCTGTGCGTGGGGCCGTTTGGCGTCGGGGCTTGTCGTCTGGTGAATGAGGACGGGCCTGCTTTGCCCAGCGGGGGCCAGTGGGTGTGGCGTGCGCTTCATGTCCGCGGGGTGGCGCGGGGAAGGGTGGGGCATTCATGCTCTGGTGGTGGACGTTCATCTCGTTCCCCTTCCACGTCGGCTGCGGATGACCGGTGAGACGGGGCCCTTCGGCGGTGAGCCGCGGGTGGCCGTCGATCCGGCGCTGCCGTCCGAGGGATACCGGCTGACGGTCGGGCCGGACGGAGCGACGATCACGGGTGGCGACGAGGCGGGGGTCTTCTGGGGGCGGCAGACCCTGCGTCAGCTGCTGGGCCCGGACGCGTACCGCCGTGCGCCGATCCGCCCGGCGCCGCGCACCCTGCCGTATCCGACGATCGAGGACGAGCCGCGCTTCGCCTGGCGCGGTCTGCTGCTGGACGTGGCGCGCCACTTCATGCCCAAGGACGGCGTCCTGCGCTACCTCGACCTGATGGCCGCCCACAAGCTGAACGTGCTTCACCTGCACCTGACCGACGACCAGGGCTGGCGCGTGGAGATCAGAAGCCGGCCCAGGCTCACCGAGGTGGGGGCCTGGCGGCGGCGCACCAGGCTGGGCCGGGGCGACCCGCCGGTGTGGGACGAACGGCCGCACGGCGGCTTCTGCACCCAGGACGACCTGCGCGAGATCGTCGCCTACGCCGCCGCGCGGCACATCACCGTCGTCCCGGAGATCGAGATGCCCGGCCACTCGCAGGCCGCCATCGCCGCCTACCCCGAACTGGGCAACACCGACGTCGTCGACACCGCGCGCCTGGAGGTGGCGACCGGCTGGGGCGTCAGCCCCCACGTCCTCGCGCCCGCCGACCAGGTCCCGCGCTTCTACGAGGACGTCCTGACCGAGGTGCTGGAGATCTTCCCGAGCCGGTTCGTGCACATCGGCGGCGACGAGCGCCCCAAGGACCAGTGGCGGGCGTCGGCGACCGCGCAGGCCCGCATCCGCGCCGAGGGCCTGCGGGACAAGGCGGAGCTGCAGTCGTGGTTCATCCGCCACTTCGACCGCTGGCTCGCCGAACGGGGGCGGCGCCTCATCGGCTGGGACGAGGTCCTGGAGGGCGGCCTGGCCGAGGGGGCGGCCGTGGCATCCTGGCAGGGGTACGCGGGCGGCGTCATGGCGGCCCGGGCCGGCCGCGACGTGGTGATGTGCCCGATGCAGGAGGTCTACCTGGACCACTGGCAGGCCGGCGGGGACGACGAGCCGGTGCCGTTCGGCTGGGTCCGCACGCTGCGGGACGTGTACCGCTTCGAGCCCGGGCCGCCCGAGCTGGCCGGCACCGAGCACGCCGCCCGGATCATCGGCGCCCAGGCCGACATGTGGACCGAGGCCGCCGACTCCCAGCAGCGCGTCGACTACCGGCTCTTCCCGCGTCTGGCCGCGTTCGCCGAGGTGGCCTGGTCGGACCTGCCCGCCCCGGACGAGCGCGACTTCGAAAACTTCCGGCGCCGCATGGACGCCGCCCACTACGCGCGCCTGGACGCCATGGGCGTCGCCTACCGGCCGCTGTCCGGTCCGCTGCCGGGGCGGCGCCGCCCCGGCATCCCGGGGCTTCCGTTCGCGGGCCCGCCCCGCGAGAGGAGTCACCCGTAGCCGGGAGCGCCGGAGCCCGCAGGGCCCGGGTCACAGGCGCATGTAGACGCGGATGGCGGTGCCTTCGGGGGTGGTGTGGAGGCGGACCAGGTCGGCGAGGTGGTTGACCATCAGCAGGCCGCGGCCGCCGTCGGTGCTCAGGCCCGCGGGCAGCCGGCCCGCCAGAGGGTCGGTGAACCGGCCGTCGTCGCGCACCTCTCCGACCACGTGGCCGTCCTCCGGCCAGATGCGCAGGACGCCCTTGCCGCCGGCGTGGACGATCGAGTTGGCGCCCAGTTCGTTGATCGCCAGTTCCAGGTCGCCCGCGCGGCGGTCGTCGAGGCCCAGTGCGGCGCCGCGGGTGTAGGCGAACTCCCGCAGGCGCGGCAGGGAGCCGATGTCGTAGCGGAACTCCTCCGGCGCGGTGCCGGGCGGCGGGGCGGGCAGCGGACGGTTGTACCGTTCCAAGGCGGTGCGGGGGGCGTAGTGGGGGCTGCGGCGCTCCCCGTCCCGGTCGATCACCGTCGGGTGGGTGGCGCACGCGTCGGCGATGACCCGCGCGTCCAGGGCCGAGACGTCGTACGGGCACAGGACGGCGGCCCGCCGGTTCGCGAACGCCAGGTTGATCAGCGCCTCGTGCTGGACGCAGGCCGGGTACTCGACGGGCGTGCGGCCCGCCCAGACGGGCTCGCCGATGATGCGGACGCGGGCGGTGCGGTGCCGGTCGGCGAACGCGCACAGCACGCCCGGGATGATCCGGCCCGGGTTGCGGCCCGCGACGGCCATGTCGATCCACTCCACCTCGGCCGCGGCGGCGCCCAGGCAGGCGCGTACGGCGTCCAGCCGCGGTCCGGGCACGGCGACGGCCACGGGCTCGCCGGCCTCCAGCCCGGCGCGGACGAACGGCACCGTACCCCGCAGGCACTCGCCGTCGTCGCGGTAGAACAGAGCCGGGTGCCCGAAGGGGCCGCCCGGCTCGGTATCGGACCGGTCGATCATCGGCCCGTCACCTCGAGAACGGAAAAGTAACGAAACATTGCTCAGAGGTTACGCATCGGTGGAGATGGCGGGTGATGCGGCATCAACCAGCCGCTCTCCTCGGCGGACCTCACCGGGACGGCTACCCTTCCGGCGCCGATGAAAACGGGATCCGCCGCCGTGCCGCACGGCCGGCGGTGTGGACCTCGCCCTCCGCCCGCCGGACCGGGAGCGCGCCCGGACGGGGCGGACAACGCGACCGCCCCCGCCCTGCCCGCGAGGCGGGAGGACGGGGGCGGCGCACGTGCCGCGCGGCCGGGGCCGGTCGGCGCAGTCCCGTACGGCGGCCGGTCAGCGGCTGCCGTCGTCGACGACCACGTCGCTCATGATGTCCACGGCGAAGGCGATGATGCCGCCGAGCACCACGATGCCCGCGCCGACGAAGAACACGGGCCAGTTCGGCCCCATGGCGAGCGCGACCCCGCCGACGATGAAACCGATGAAGATCACCGCCACCGCGGCCCACGACTTGGGCCGTCCGGCGTGGCTCCCACCCGACATGAGTCTCTTCTCTCTCAGACCTTCGATCAGGGACGTACTACGACGCTGAACACTAGCAACGCCACGCCCGGGCCGCGCTTCGGGGTGCCTGAGCGCGGCGGGGCGCGGCGGCCCCGCGCTGTTCGGCGGCGCCACGGGCGCGGCGGCCGGGCAG
>NZ_BAABDO010000144.1:0-15609 GCF_039539665.1 Actinomadura keratinilytica | reverse complement strand
GGGCGGCGTGGGCGCGGGGCCGGTGCGGCGGCGCGACGCGCCGCCGCCCTTGACCACTAAGAGCGGAATTCGGCAACGTACACAGCCAACCAACGCTAAACTCCACTATCCAATTCATGCATCCTTGCCCTCAAGGCGGTCAGGTCAGGTAGGACAGTGCGTGCTCCAGCTTCATAGAGTTGATCCACGGTGGTGCGGCCAGAAGCTACGGCGATGATTTGCACTCCTCCTTTTAGGGCGGCTTCTACGTCGCTTGTGGTGTCGCCGATGATGACAGTTGTGTCCCGCTTGTACGTGTGGCCGTAGCGGTCGTGGGCGCGTTGTTGAGCGATGGCAACCAGGTTCGGGCGTACGGAGTCGTCTGTGCCGTAAGCGCCGATGTCCAGGTCTAGCCACTGGTCAAGGTCAAACGCCCGTAGCTTCTCGATCGCCGAGGGTTTGGGATTGCCGGTCAGAACGGTTTGGGTGATGTGGGGCAGCTCGGCGAACGCAGCGAGGGCTTCGCGGGCCCCGGGGAGGGCGCGGCCACGTCGGCGCATCTCGTCCGCTCGGGCACGGTAGCCGGCGGCCTGAGCCTCGACGAACTTTGGGAAGTAGTCGCCGGGGTCCTCGATGCCGTACATGTGCAAGGTCTCGGCAAAAATGACTTGTTCGGTGCGACCGGTCACATCAGCCATCTGATTGATCTTTTGACCGGTGACCTGCTCAAAGGCGTCCCTGAACACCTCGCTTCCGACTCCACCGGTCTCGATCAGCGTGTGGTCGATGTCCCACAGGATGAGCTTGCGTACTGGCAAGGCCACGTGTTCAGGTCCTCCTAGCGCTTCGAAGACGGCATCCCCATGCGAGGCAGTATGCCTACGCTGGGATCACTGCCCAGTTTCCGGCCTCTCATGGAGTGAGTGTGTTGCAGTCGGACGAGATCCGGATCGGCGAGCGGCTGAGGTTCTACCGGCAGGGGCGCAAGAAGACACAGGCGGCGGTCGCCGGGCTGGCCGGGGTGAGCGAGGACTACCTGTCGCAGATCGAGCGAGGGCTCAAGACGCCGACCATCGGTCTCCTGCACAAGTTCGCCCGGATCCTGGGGGTGCAGGTCTCGGTTCTCCTGGGTGAACCGGAGTCCGAGCAGGATGGCGTCATTCACCCGGTGGCGTCGGAACTGAACCGGGCGATGATGACCTACGGCCGCCCAGGAGCGGGCGATGCGGTGGACCTGGGTGAGCTGCGGGGCCGGGTCGATGCGGCTTGGCAGATCTGGCAGACGTCCACGAGACGCTTCTCGGAAGGCGCGGAAGTCTTCCCCGGCCTGGTGGCCGATGTACAGGCGGCGGCTAGGGCGTTCCGGGCTCCTGGAGAAGTGGACGAACGCCGTGAGGCAGCCCGAATCGCCTCGGACATGTACTTTCTGCTGCGTACGTTCGCCAAGCGCATCGGTCGTACCGATCTATCGTTGCTGGCTGCTGATCGTGGGATCGCAGCGGCGTATGAGGCTGACGATCCGTTGCGGATCGCGGCGGCTCACTGGAACCTCGGGCACATCCAGCTTGCCCAGAACGAGTCGGAGGCGGCAGAAGAGACCGTCATGCGGGCCATCGAGGAGTTGCGTCCGCGTCTGGAAGACGGCTCGGAGTGGGTGGCGCTGTACGGGGCGCTGTGGCTGGTGGCAGCCGTCGCCTCCGTGCGTCAGGGGGATGCCTGGACGGCGCGAGATCGGCTCCGGCAAGAAGCTTTGCCTGCGGCTCGTTCGGCCGGTGAGGGCAACGTCATGTGGACGGTCTTTGGGCCGACGAACGTCGACCTGCACGCGATGAGCATCGAGATGGAGTGCGGCGAGTCGGCTGAAGGGCTGAGCATCGCTGACAAGATCGATGTCACGGGCTCGCCGTCACTGGAGCGGCAGACGACTTTCTACCTTGAGCTCGCGCGGCTGAACGAGCAGCGTCGGGATGATGCGGCGGTACTGCTGCATCTGCTGGAGGCCGAGAGAACCGGTCCGGAAGATCTGCGATACAACACGTTGGCGCGTGATCTGGTGCGTGGCCTGCTCAAACGTGCCCGGCCGACGATGGCCCCACAGGCGCGGGCACTGGCACAGCGGATCGGACTGGTCGTCACCTGAGCCCCGAACCGCTGGATAACCCGAACTGAGAGTTCGGGTTGGGAGCCGACAGCCCCTTTACCGTCCCGGTCCATGAGCAAACAGCGACCGGGTGACTGCTTGTCGTGTGGCGGGCGTGGGTGGAAGTGGGCTTCCGCTCGGCGGTACCTGCTGTTCGGGCCGTCGGATGGGGGGCCGGGACCTGATCGACGGCGGGTTCCCTGCGAGCGCTGCGCCCCTGCAGCGCGGGCCGAGGTTGCGTGATGAGCCGCGGGGCCGGCGGTGTGGTGCGGGCGGCCAGTGCGCGGCCTCATCCCCCGGGCTGCGTGGGGTGGGTGGTCGTGTCCCCGCGCCGCCGGTCCCGCTTTCAACCCAAGGGAGGCGGAGCGGTGAACGATGCAACGGGGCATCGACTGGTCTCGGCGCTGGTGGAGGAGCTGCAGGCGCGGGGTCTGGTGGCCGCGGTGTACCGGGGTGGTGTGGTGCGCGTGCTCAACCCCGCCGCAGAACCTGACGGCAGCACCCCTTACGCGCGGGTGAGTCCGGGGTTGCGGCAGGAGGTGCGGTGTCTCCCCAACCCCGACGACGGCGGGGTGCTGTGGTGGTACTGGGCGTGGGCGGGGCCGACACGGCAGTCTCCCCCCGACCTGGAACCGCTGTGCCCGGCGACCGAAACCGCACGGGCGGCCGACAGGATCGCCAAAGTCCTGGAGGTGCCCTTCGCCGCAGACGCGGCGTCACACGGCGGGCCGTGCGGTGACAGGTGAGCGGCCGTGCCGCATACCACCGTCCGAAGCGGACCAGCAGGCGGTTCTGGCGTGGATCAGGCGGGAGTTTCCGGAGGTTTTGGCGTGGTACGGGAGGGCGACGGGCTCATGGTGGGCGATGGTTCGGGTCGGGGCCCGGTGGCGGCTGGTGGAGGCGGTCGACCCGGTGGAGCTGCGGGGAGCGATCCTGAACCCGGCGGGCTGGCCGTGGCCGCGCAACTGGGTGGCGCTGCCGGAGACGGCGCCGGGTATGCCGGGGCGCATGTCGCGGGGCATCTCGGGGTGACGCTGGCGTGTCCGGTGTCGTGCCTGGGGCTGCGCACCGTGGGGGATCTGGTGCGGCTGCTGGAGGAGGCCGGCCGCCTGGCCCGGCTCTCGGAGGTGGAGCACCCGGCCGGGCTGGTGACGCACCGGCATCCCCGCGGCGTGGTCTCGCTGGACTGCCCGTTGGAGTGCCTGGCCCTGCCGGTCCGCACGGCCAACCGGCTGCACTACTACCGCGAGTCCTGCCGGACGGTCGGTGACCTGCTGCGGCTGCTGCAAAGCGGCGACCTGCTCAACGTCCAAGGGATCGGTGCCGGCACCGTGGCGGAGATCAGGCGGGTGTTCGTGCTCGCGGGGATCAACCCGGACGACTGGCAGCCGACCGACAAGGCATAGGCCCCTTCTGGGGTTCGTCGTTGTAGTGCCGGTGGTGGGCGTTCTGGAGGAGTGACAGCCCGCCGATCGGACGACTAGCCTTGGCTTGCTCGTGTTATCGACCTGTTGGCAGGCCAAGATGGCAAATGACGCCACTTACACCCCTAAGTACGTCCGGATCCTGGAGGTGCTCAAAGAGCGGATCCAGGACGGCACCTATCCGGTAGGTGAGCGCCTGCCTTCGGAGACCGCGCTCGTCCAAGAGTTCGCGGTGTCGCGTCCTACGGTGGTGCGGGCGCTGAATGATCTTGAGTTGCTCGGCTGGATCGAACGCGAACACGGGCGCGGCAGCTTCGTCAAGGCGCGTCCTTCCGACGAGCCGGAGGATCGCCTCCGACTCGGGCTGGCAGTGCTGGACCGTCAGGAGAAGGCGGATTCGGTCCGGCTGGTGGAGGCGGGGCGGCGGTCTGCTCCCGGGTGGGTGGCGACGCGGCTGGGCCTGGCCGAGAACGCGCCCGTTGTGCTGCGACGCCGTCTCGGCGTTCATGAGGGCGTGATCAGTGACCTGGTGTCGCTGTGGGCTCCGCTGGACATCGCCAGCAGCGGGCCTTTGGGGCAGTCGGCTCCGTTGACGGTGCCGGTCCGGCGGTTGCTGACCATGGCGGCGCCGGGTCGGCTTGTCCGGGTCACGGAGGCGATCAGCGCGCGTCGCGCCTCCGGCGAGGAGGCAAAGCTCCTGGAGCTGGCGCCGGGTGACCCGGTGCTGTCGGTGGTGGCGTCGGTGTTGGACTCGACCGGCCGGACGGTCCTGGTCCTGGAGGTGGCGCTACCGGGGACGCTGCACGAGCTGACCGACACCTACCCGATCTGATGTGAGCTAGATCACTCGCAAACACTCGCCCACCCCTCTTGCGATCCCCTCTCGGTCACGTATCTTCAAGTCAGCAACTCGATAAGACGAGTTGCTGACAAGAGAAGCGACGACAGGGGTGATCACGAGTGGCGATTCAGGGTCCGTTCCGTGTCTCGTTCGGGGACGTGTTCCCGCACGGGGCGTTCGTCAAGGGCGGTGTGGAGCCGGTCCGAGACTTCGACCGGTCCTCGCGCGACAACTTCGTGCAGGCGCGCGACAGGGAGACCGGGGAGTTGGTGTGGCAAGTGGAGGTGATCGACGCCGACCCGGCCGCCAAGGGGTCGGTGAAGGTCAAGCTCGTCGCGCCGGTTCGGCCGGTGCTGCCGGAGGCCCCGGCGGGGTTCCCGTTCGTGCCGGTGGAGTTCGACGGGCTGACCGTCACGCCGTACGTCAACAGCCAGAACAACCGGCTGGCGTACTCGCTGAAGGCGGCGGGCATCCGCGCGCCCGGTGCGGGTGCGGGCAAGGGACGTCCGGCCGCGGCGGGCAAGGACGCGGCCTGATGGCGGCGCGCATGTCGGCGCTGTCGCTGCCGATCGACGCGCGGGCGACCAGCGAGTTTCGGGCGTTCCGGGCTCGCACGCCGCTGTTCACCGTGGCAGCGGGTCAGGTCCTGGTGACGCTGACCCTTCCGGAGCGGCTGTCGGCGGGTGAGGTGGCGTTCGCGCGGCGGCTGGCCGACCAGGCTGCGGCGTACGCGGCCGAGGTGGAGCGGCTGTACCGGTCCGGCTCCCGGTCGTCGGCGCGGTCGGGGAAGGGGCGTGCGGCATGAGCGACGCCTACAGCTACACCACGATCGCGGTCGAGCCGGGGCAGGCGCCGCGCATCACCGTGAGTCTGCGCCCGGACGGACAGATGACCGTGTGGTGCTCGGCGGGGCACGAGCGGGCGCAGATCTCGATCTTGCATGCCGACGCCCACGTCGTGATCACTCCGACGAACCCGACCGTGCCCACGGCCGCCGACGTGCGGGCCGCGCGCATGCTCGCCGATTCGTTCGCCGTCTACGCGGCCGAGGTGGAGCGGTTGCACGCGGTGGCGCTGCAGGCGGCGGAGTCGGATCCGTCGGCGGACTGACCTGGTAAGGCGGGGCGGCTGGAGACCCTACCTCCGGCCGCCCCTGTTCTCCCCCTGACCTGCGATCAGAGTGAGGTGGTCCATCATGGCATGGGAGTTCCGCAAGCTCGGGCCCGGTGAGAACGTCGCGGTGGAGGCGTCGGGCGACCCGTTCGCGCCGCCTAAGTGGGCGCCGCCGGTGTGGCACATGCCCGAAGGGCTGGTGCTGCTGGTCAACGCGCTGCGGGGCGTGCTGGCCCTGCTGGTCTTCTGCGTGCGCAACATCATCCCGGTGTCGCTGGCCGGTGCCCTGGTCTGGCTCGGCTGCTCCTACGGCTGGGCGGTGCCGGTGGGGCTGGTCGTCATGGCCGGTGCGGGCCTGGGCGGCTGGTGGGCGGCCGACCCCGCGTCGTTCCTGCGCTGGGTGGGCTGGCCGGTGCTGTCGCGCTGGCGCCTGGTGCGCGTGTACCGGCGTCACTGGCAGCCGGTCATGGTGACGGCGGGCCTGTCGCGCACGCATAAGCGGCGCGAGTACCTGCCCGCCATCGTCAAGGTGCGGTCCGGGCCGACGACCGATCGGGTGCTGGTGCGCATGCTCAAGGGGCAGGCCCCGGACGCGTGGGAGGCGGTGACGGCGAACCTCGCGCATGGGTTCGGCGCGTCCCTGTGCCGGGTTCGTCAGGGTGACCGTCCGGGCCGTGTGTGGCTGGAGCTGGTCCGCAAGGATGCGCTCGCCACCCCCATCCCTGCACTGCCGCTGGTGGACGCGGCCGACGTCGATCTGTCCGGGGTTGCGGTCGGGCGGTGCGAGGACGGGAGTGCGTGGCGGCTGCGGCTGCTCGGCACGCACGTTCTGATCGCCGGGGCGACCGGGGCCGGCAAGGGGTCGGTGCTGTGGTCGATCGTGCGGGCGGTGCTGCCGCTGATGCCGGCCGGACTGGTCGAAGTATGGGCGATCGACCCCAAACGCATGGAGCTGTCCTACGGGCGGGCGCTGTTCGAACGCTACGGCCGCTACTCCTGCGACCCGGACGGCGGCATGGTCGAACTCCTGGAAGCGGCCGCACGCGACATGAACGCCCGCGCCGAACAGTTCGCCGGGGTCACCCGGTCGTTCACCCCCTCGCATGAGCACCCGTTCCGCATCATCGTGGTGGACGAATTGGCGTTCCTGACGGCCTACTGCCCGTCCAAGGAGTTGCGGCGGCGGGCCGAGTCGGCGCTCGCCGTGCTCACCACGCAGGGCCGGTCGGTCGGGTACTGCGTGATCGGGGCGCAGCAGGACGCCCGCAAAGAGGTCAACAACCTGCGCAACCTGTTCCCGACCAGGGTCGCGCTGCGCCTGGACGAGGACGAGCAGGTTGACATGGTGCTCGGCGACGGGTCCCGCGACCGCGGCGCCTACGCCGACCAGATCTCACCCGTCCCCCGGATCGGCGCTGGGGTCGGATTCGTCCGGCTGGAGACCTCACCCGACCCGGTACGGGTCCGCGCGGCCTACGTGTCCGATGACGACATCCGCGCCATGGTGGCCCTGGCCGTGGGCGAGACCGGATCGGAGGCGGCGTGACCGAGACACCCCCTCTAGCCGCGCAAGGGCCGGCGACCCCTTCCGCTGCCGTGCCGGACAAGGTGCTGCCGCCGCTGGCTCCCCAGGTGGTGGAAGCGGTCGCGATCGAGCACGGGGTGTGCATCCGGCCCGTGCCGATGCGGCGGGTCGATCTGGAGACCGGCGAGACACAGATCGTGTCCGTGCCCTGCGGCCACACCCTGGCCTCGGTCTGCCCGCCGTGCGCGGAACGCAAGCGGCGGCTGCGCGCCCAGCAGTGCCGCGAAGGCTGGCACCTGGACCGCGAACCGGTCATCGAGCGGGCCGACCCGGACGCCGAACAACGCCACCTCGTCGAACTGCGCGCCCAAGCACAAGCACGCCGCGACCAGGCCGCCGACCACGGGGCGGCTCTCGGAGAGGACGTGGCCTTCTGGGACCGGCTCATCGGCGAACTCGACCACGAGATCGCACGTGCCGGGGTGGCGGGCAGCCTCACCACCGCCGACAACGGCCGGCGCACCAAGCGGCGCACCCGGTCCACGCGGCGGCGTCAGGACGTGGCCGACCTGCCCCGCCGACCGGTGAACCCCCGCACGGTCGGCAAGGTCTACACCGGACGCGACGGGCAGACCTTCCGGCCCTCGCTGTTCCTGACGCTCACCCTCGACTCCTACGGCAAAGTGCACTCCGACGGCACGCCGGTTGATCCGGCCGCCTACGACTACCGGCGGGCCGCCCGGGACGCGATCCACTTCGGCAAGCTCATCGACAGGTTCGTGCAGAACCTCCGCCGGTTCGTCGGCTTCGACGTGCAGTACTTCGCCACCGTCGAACCCCAACGGCGGCTCGCTCCCCACCTGCACATGGCCATCCGCGGCACGATCTCCCGCGCCGAACTGCGCCAGGTCGTGGCCGCGACCTACCACCAGGTGTGGTGGCCCCCGACCGACCGCGTCGTCTACGAAGGTGAGAACCTGCCGGTCTGGCACCAATTCCCGGACGGCTCCGGCGGCTACGTCGAACCCCGCACCGGTGAAGTGCTCCCGACCTGGGATGAGGCGCTTGACGCCCTCGACCAGGACGACGACGCCCAACCCCTGCACGTGGTGCGGTTCGGACGGCAGATCGACGCACAAGGCGTCCTGGCCCAAACCCCGGAAGCCAACCGGCGCATCCGCCACTACCTCACCAAGTACCTGACCAAGAGCATCGGCGAATGCCACCAGGCCGAGACCGACCGCCAGCGCGCCCACGTCGAACGCCTCGCCGAAGAACTGCGCTACGAACCCTGCTCGCCCACCTGCGCGAACTGGCTGCGCTACGGCATCCAGCCCAAGAACCCCCGCCGCGGCCTCGTCCCCGGCTTCTGCAAGGGCAAAGCGCACCGACGCGAGCATCTCGGCTACGGCGGCCGCCGCGTCCTGGTCTCCCGCAAGTGGTCCGGCAAGACCCTCGCCGACCACAAAGCCGACCGCGTCGCCTGGGTCCTCGCCCGCCTCGCCGAAGCCGGGATCCCGGCAACCGGACCGGCCGCCGGCGACCGCCGCTACCTGTGGGAGCGCGCCAAACCCGGCGCCCCCGACGTCAAACCCGCCCAACACCGGCTCCTACTGCTCATCAACGAGCGCATCACCCGACGACGACAGCTCAACCAGGCGCTGAACGAACTTTCGGCAACGGAGGCAGCGTGAGCACCAGACGAGATGAACTTCTCACGGTTGACCAGGTGCTTGCAGAACTCGGCGGGGTCTCCCGCCGCACCTTCGATCGGTGGCGTGAACTCGGCAAGGCGCCCGAAGCGCTGCGGCTCCCGAACAACGAGCTTCGCATCTGGCGTAGCGAGCTGATGCGCTGGCTCGGCACCCTTCGGGAGGCGGCGTGAACACGTCATATAAGGTCAGGTTCTGGGAGATCCGGCCCAACAAGTCCAAGGTCAGGGCGGGCAAGGTCGTCTCGTACACGGTTCGGTGGACGGTCGCCGGGCGGGAAAAGAACCGCACCTTTCAGAGGTCGGCACAGGCCAAGAACTTCCTGTCCGACCTGCGCCAGGCGGCGAAGAGCGGTGAAGAGTTCGATGTGGAGTCGGGCTTGCCGTTGTCGCAGCTGCCCAAACCGGAGGAGACACCGGCGCGAACCTGGCTGGCGTTCAGCCTCGCATACATCGACATGAAGTGGCCGGACGCTGCTCCGAAGAGCCGTGACGGTCTCACCGAGACGATCGCGACGGTGACGCCTGTCCTCGTGCGGGAGGACGCCTGCGACGCTCCGGACACCGGACTGCTCCGGAAGGCTCTTCGCAAGTACTACCTTGCCCCCCAGGATCGCGGACGTCCTCGTCCTCACGAGATCGCCGACGCGCTCACGTGGCTGGAGAGGGCTTCACTGCCCATGTCGGAGGTAGGCCAAGCCCCCCGCGTGCGGGCCGCTCTGAACGCGCTAGCGCGCCGTCTGGACGGCAATCCCGCGGCTGCCTCCACGGTGGCTCGGAAGCGGGCCGTGCTCTACAACGCGTTCGAATACGCCGTGGAGGTGGGCGAGTATGAGCGCAACCCCATCGACTCGGTCAAGTGGACGCCGCCCAAGCTGGCCGACGAGGTGGACTGGCGCGTAGTGATCAGTCCTCGGCAGATGCGCGAGTGCCTCACAGCGGCCACCTACGTTGGCCAACGGGGGCGTGGTCGGCGGCTGCGGGCACTCTACGCGTGCATGTACTACGCGGCGCTCCGTCCGGCTGAGGCCGTGGCCCTGTGCAAGGAAGACTGCCACCTGCCCGAAGAGGGGTGGGGCAAGATCGTGCTCTCCAAGTCTCTGCCTGAGACGGGATCACGATGGACGGACAGCGGGACAACGCATGAGCGGCGGGGACTCAAGCTTCGGCCGGTGAACGAGGTGCGCACGGTTCCGATTCCGCCGGTCCTGGTGAAGATCCTCCGCGAGCACATCCGGGAGTTCGGGACGGCTGAGGACGGGCGCCTGTTCCAGACGGAGCGGGGCGGCGTCGTCGGCTCCACGGCGTACGGCGATGTTTGGGCCGAGATCCGCAAGCTCGCCTTCACGCCCGAACAGGTCGTGTCCCCTCTGGCGAGGCGCCCGTACGACTTGCGGCATGCGGGGGTCTCGCTGTGGCTGAACTCCGGCGTCCCACCGACCGAGGTGGCCGAGCGTGCGGGGCACAGTGTAAACGTCCTGCTTCGGATTTATGCCAAGTGCATTGACGGCCAGCAGGATAGGGCCAACGAGCGGATTGACGATGCACTCGGCGCCTGAGGCGCTCCCCGCTGTAGGGGCTCCGGTTGGTACCGGGGCCCCTTTGGCTTTGCGGGCTGACCTGCGGAGAACGGGCTCTTCGGCTTCCGCGTATTTTCCGGGACCGGTGACAGGCGGCTGCGTCCGGCGGCGTCTGGCTGCCGGGGAAGGTCTTCCGGCAGCAGAACACCCCCCGACCATCATCCCTGGTCAGGGGGCGTTCCTTGTCGCGTGGCGGGTCCAGGATTCGAACCTGGGTAGGCGAAGCCGACGGATTTACAGTCCGCTCCCATTGGCCACTCGGGCAACCCGCCCTGGCTGTCGTCCTCGCGGCGACTCTGGAAAGGATAGCGGAACCCGGGACCGGTCGTGACATCGGAGCAGCGGGCCCGGCTGCGGGCGCGAAGTTCCCCCACCGGCGGTGGGGGGTCGGGCCGGGGGCGGACATGAGAGCGCCCGCCGGTCCAGGGGGTCGGCGGGCGCTTCGGTCGGGGTCGGGCTAGCACTTCTTGTAGTCGCCCTTGCTGCCCCAGGAGCACTTGTCGGCGAGGGTTCCGTTCGGGTAGCGCAGGTACGCGGTGTCGCCGGTGTTGTTCCACACGTACCACTTGCGGCCCCAGTACCGGTGGGCGGAGGTGTTGCGGCCCTTGCCGGTGTGGATGTACACGGACTTGCGGCCGCCGAGCTTGAAGTTGCCGAAGGTGTAGGTGTAGCCCGTCTTGTCGCGCAGCTTGTAGCCCTTGAGCTGGCGGGCCGTCTTGCTGGTGTTGTACAGCTGCACCCACTCGGCGTTCAGCGACTTGTTCGAGCCGGTGTCCTTGCCCGGCGAGTCGAAGTAGACGCGGTAGATCTGCACCGCGCTGGCGGCCTCGGCCGGCGCCGCGAGCACTCCCGTCGCGACCGCCGCGGCGAGTGCCGCGGCCCCCGTGGTCAGGATTCTTCTCACCCTGATTGCCTCCCCTGTGATGATTGGGGCATCTGGTCTATCAGCGACCTGTCGGTAATGAGGGGCGATGGCCGGATGCGGAGAGCCTTGTCAACCTCAGCGGGTGTCGGGGCGACGGGGACGCGCCGGAGCGGCCCCGAACGCGGTTCGTCCGGCGCGACGGGACGCGCCCGCGCCGACGAACCGGTCACCGGCAGCGAAAACGCTCGCGGTGCCGGGCGGGTGCCGGACGGCGCCGTCGTGCGCGGCGACGGTGGGGCGCGATCGCTACGCTGATCGGCGAGGTGGGGGCGCACCGGAGGGGCGATCGCGTCGGTCCGGTCCTCCACGGGGGCTTAAAGCAGAGTGTTTTCGCACGTCAGAGGGGCTGAGTGCCGTGGCTGATTCTTCTTTCGACATCGTGTCGAAGCTCGACCGGCAGGAGGTCGACAACGCGCTCAACCAGGCGGCCAAGGAGGTCGCCAACCGGTTCGACTTCCGGAACGTGGACGCGGGCATCCGGTGGTCCGGGGACGGCATCGAGATCCAGGCCAACTCCGAGGAGCGGGCCAAGGCGGTGCTGGAGGTGCTGAAGGACAAGCTGGTCAAGCGGGGCGTCTCGCTGAAGGCGATCGACGCCGGGGAGCCCAAGGCGTCCGGGAAGCTGTACAAGCTCGGCGTGGCGCTGAAGGAGGGCATCTCCCAGGAGAACGCCAAGAAGATCAGCAAGATCATCCGGGATGAGGGGCCCAAGGGCGTCAAGGCCCAGATCCAGGGTGACGAGCTGCGGGTCAGCTCGAAGAAGAAGGACGACCTGCAGGCCGTCATCGCCCTGCTCAAGGGCAAGGACCTCGACGTCGCGCTGCAGTTCGTCAACTACCGGTGAGCCAGGGGGCGCCGGCACCCTCCCCCGCTGAGGGTGCCGGCGCCCGTAAACATTGATGTCGGGAACGCGGCCGAGGTTCAGCCCGCGAGGCGGGAATCGTCGAACGGCTCCAGGTCGCGGGCCAGGGCGGTCAGGTCCAGGTCGAGGACGCGGGCCAGGGCCGCGACGGTGAAGAACGCGGGTGCCGCGATGGCCCCGCGTTCGATTTTGCGGAGGGTGTCCAGGGAGATCCCCGCCTCGGCGGCGACGGCCGCGGCGCTGCGCGGGCCCCGGGCGGCCCGCAGGATGCTCCCCAGGGCGCGGCCGCGGTCGCGCTGTTCCGACGTCAGTGGTGTGCGCACCATGTCAAGATTCTAATACTGGTATTACTATCTTGGCCATGGTGACGTATCGCAGCCCCCGGGAATGGAAGATCATGCGTGAGGCGGGCCGGGTGGTGGCCCGCACGCTGCACGCGGTGCGCGAGGCGGCCGAGCCGGGCATCCCGCTGGCGGAGCTGGACGCGATCGCGGCGCGGTGCATCAAGGAGGCGGGGGCGCGGTCGTCGTTCCTGCACTACCACCCGAACTGGTCCCCGACGCCCTATCCGGCGACGATCTGCGTGTCGGTGAACGAGGCCGTCGTGCACGGCATCCCGACCGGGCGGGTGCTCCAGGAGGGCGACGTCGTCTCGGTGGACTGCGGCGCCGAGCTCGGCGGCTACCACGGCGACGCGGCGATCACGTTCGCGGTGGGCGCGGCCGATAAGGAGGCCCAGCGGCTGATGGACGTCACCCGCACGGCACTGGAACGGGCGATCGAGCAGGCCCGGCCGGGCGGGCGGATGGGCGACATCTCCTACGCCGTCATGCGCACGGCCCGCGACGCCGGGTACGGGGTGCTGCAGGGCTGCGGCGGCCACGGCATCGGCACGCGCATGCACGAGGAGCCCGACGTGCCCAACACGGGACGGCCGGGACGCGGCCTCAAGCTCCGCGAGGGCCTGACGATCGCGATCGAGCCGATGTTCCACGAGGGCGGCCGCGACGACGCCGAGGTGCTGCCGGACGGCTGGACGATCGTCACGGCGGACGGCAGCCGAGCCGCGCACTTCGAGCACACCGTCGCCATCACGGCCGACGGCCCGGTCGTCCTGACCCTCCCCTAGCGGCGGCGCGTCGCGCCCCCGCTGCGGGTCGGGGGCGCTCAGCGCAGGCCGGCCATGCGCTCCAGGCGGGCGATGCGCTCGGCGGTGGGCGGGTGGGTGGAGAACAGGCGCCCGATCCCCGCGCCGCTGAACGGGCTGGCGATCATGAGGGAGCTGGTGGTGGCCAGCTCGGGGTCCTGCGGCAGCGGCATCGCGCGGGTACCCGCGTCGATCTTGCGCAGCGCGGCGGCCAGGGCGAGCGGGTCCCCGGTGAGCTGGGCGCCGGACGCGTCGGCCTGGTATTCGCGGGTCCGGCTGATCGCCATCTGCACGACGGCGGCGGCGACCGGGCCGAGCACCAGCAGCATCAGGGCGCCGAGGACGCCGGGCCCGTCGTCGTCCTCCGACCGGCCGATCGGCAGGAACACCGCCAGGTACGACAGGTAGGTGATGACGGTGGCGATGGCCGCGGCGACGGAGGAGATGAGGATGTCGCGGTTGTAGACGTGCGACAGCTCGTGGCCGAGCACGGCGCGCAGTTCCCGCTCGTCCAGCATGCGCAGCAGCCCGCGGGTGCAGCACACCGCCGCGTTGCGCGGGTTGCGGCCGGTGGCGAACGCGTTGGGCTGCATGGTCTCCGACACGTACAGCCGGGGCATGGGCTGCCGCGCGGAGGTGGCCAGTTCGCGGACCACCCGGTACAGGACGGGCGCCTCGACCTCCCCGACCGGATGGGCGCGCATGGAACGCAGCGCGATACGGTCGCTGAAGAAGAACGCCACGCCGTTGGTGGCCAGCGCGATCAGCAGGGCGATGGCCAGCCCCGCGCCGCCTCCCAGCCCCCAGCCAGCGAGCAGCATCAACGCCGACAGGGCCGCGATCAAAGCGGCCGTCTTGACGCCGTTGAAGTGCACTTTCGCCGCCTCCCGTCGCTTTTCCGCTGTCTGGGACAACGGTGTGACCTGGCGAAACGTTCCCATGTCCGGGCGGTGTCAAAGGGCCCGGGCGGACCGCCGCAACACCCCCGGACGGCCGCCGGTCAGGTGACGTTCGACACCGTCTGCAGCACCAGTTGCGGCGCCGCCGACAGCACCACGGCGCCGGCGGCCGCGGCGGCGATGGCGGCGCGGACGGGGACCCCGCGGTCCGGCACGGGCGGCCGGGCCCCGGCGGGCGGGGCGCCGAACAGCCGCACGGCCCACACCAGGTAGTAGTACAGCCCGATGACGGTGTTGACGGCCATGACGACCGCCAGCCACGTCACCCCTCCGGCCAGGGCCGCGCGGAACACCACGACCTTGGCGAACAGCCCCATGACGCCCGGCGGCAGCCCGGCCAGGCAGATGAGGAAGAACGCCAGCGCGGCGGCGACGGAGGGGCTGCTGCGGGCCAGGCCGCGGAAGTCGTCCAGGGCGTCCCAGCGCGCGTGCGGGCCGCGGCGTTGGACGGCGACGACCACGGCGAACGCGCCCATGTTCATCACCGCGTACAGCGCGACGTAGGCGGTGGTGGCGGCGACCGCCTCGGGCAGCCGGCGGTCGCCGACCGCCAGCGGCGCCAGCATGTAGCCGGACTGGGCGACCGACGACCAGGCCAGCAGGCGGATGGCGGTGCGCTGGCGCAGCGCCATCAGGTTGCCGAGCGTCATGGTGGCGGCGGCGAGCACGGCGACCAGCGGGCCCCAGACGTGCCCGTAGGCGGGCAGCCCGAGCGCCAGGACGATGGCGAGGCCGGCGAACCCGGCGGCCTTGGACACCACCGACAGGAACGCGGCGACCGGCAGCGGCGCGCCCTGGTAGACGTCCGGCGCCCAGAAGTGGAACGGCACGGCCGCGACCTTGAACCCGAACCCGGCCAGCACCAGCACGGTCCCGGCGGCCGCGACCGGTTCCAGGCCGGCGGGCAGGCGGGCGAGGGCGGGGGCGAGCCGGTCCAGGTGCATGGCGCCGGTGGCGCCGTACAGGAGGCTGACGCCGAACAGCATGACGGCCGCGGAGATCACCGAGACCAGGAACAGCTTGAGCGCGGCCTCGGTGGCGGCGCCGTCGTAGCGGCGCAGGCCGACGAGCGCGAACACCGGCAGCGACAGCGTCTCCAGCGCGACGACGAGCAGCACCAGGTCGCGGGCGGCGACGAGGGTGAGCGCGCCGGCGGTCGCGGCCAGCAGCAGGAAGTGGTACTCCCCGGCGGGCATCTTCGCCCGGGTGATCTCGTCCAGGGACAGCAGGACGACGACCACGCCGGCGGCCAGCACCACGCCCTGGAAAAGCAGCGTGAACTGGTCGGCGACGTAGGAGCAGGACGGCGGGCCGTCGCCGCGCAGGCCGCCCGGCACGCAGAAGGTGGCGCGGCGGCCGCCGCCGCCGGCCTGCGCGGCGACCGCGACCAGCGCGGCGGCCAG
>NZ_BAABDO010000143.1:0-15613 GCF_039539665.1 Actinomadura keratinilytica | reverse complement strand
CGGGCGCCGGGTGTTGCGCGGTGGGTGCAGTTCAGGCCGCCGGGACACAGCACGAAAGGCACGTGCACGAACGCGTACCGAACCGCGGGGAGGCTCGGGCCCGCCAGGTCGCGCCTGTACGGGCGCAGCAGCCACGCCAGTTCCCGCCCCACCGGGGACTGCCGGCTCCGGTGGCTCACGCCCGGCTGGGCCAGCCCGCGCAGATCCTGCGGCTGGTCGGAGAACACGGCCACGAGCGTCTCGAACCGCGGCGAGTCCACCGGCAGCAGGGCGGGCCAGGTCAGGGGCAGGCCCGGTTCGTAACCGCCGGGGTCGGCGCCGATCGCGCGCTCCTGCCCCGGGAGCAGCTCGATTCCGGAGGGTTCGGCGACGTTCAGGACGCTGATCCGCCCGGCGACGCCGAGGTCGAGCACGTTGGCGTAGACGGGGCGCCCGCCGTCGGCGCCGTTGCGCACCCGGAGCCGGATCCTGTCGCCACCATGCACGACCGGGGCGCCGACGGACAGGTCCGCGGTGCCGCCCACGAGGGACGCGGTGAAGGAGACGGGCACGGTGAGGCGGTCCGCGCCCGGGACCAGCTCGCGCAGCCGCACCGCGTTGCCCAGGTGGGCGATGTCCTCCCGCAGCCGCGCGATCGACGCGGGGTCCGCCGTCCTGGGGGCGGGGTAGAGCGGCAGCCTCGCGGCGTCGCGGAGCAGAAAGCCCGTCTCCTCCAGGGTGATCGTCGCGATCTCGCCGCCCGGCTGCTCCTCCTCGGCGACCCGGACGTCGGGGATGCCGGCCAGCTGCCGTACGAACCGCGCGCGCCGTTCGGCGTCTGCGCATTCCACCCGCACCCGGTGGGCCCTGCGCGCGCTCCGCAGGGGATGGGCCTCCAAACCGTCGGCGAGGGGGCCTCCGTTCGCGGCGGCCAGCCGGGCCGCGTCGCCGTGCACGGCGGTGACGACCGCCAGGGCCGCCCGGCCGGGGTCGAACGGGCGGCCGAGGAGGCCGAGCAGGAACTCGTCCCCGACCTCGAAGCCGTGCAGGGCGGCCCCGTCCAGCCAGGCGAGGCCGCTGCGCGCGTCGATGCGGACGGGATGGGACCGGTGCGCGGGTCTGAGCTCCTCGGTGAAGACGACCCGTCCGGTGGGGCCCGCGGCTTCGGGACGTTGGGCGGCACTGCGCGCCACGACCCGGTGCCGGACCTGCTCGCCCACCGCCTGCCAGGTGCCGCCCGGGTCAGCGCGCAGACAGGACACCAGGGCCGCGGTGAAGAAGCCCAGATGCCCGCCGAACTCGAACGAGTACCCCTCGTAGGCCTCCTCGTTGGGGCTGCACGCCCTCATGCGCACCGCGTGCGGATTGGCGTCGAACCACGGCTCCTCGGGGTGCGCCCGCCGCAGCCGCTCGAACTCCGCGGCCGCGGCCGCCCGGCGGCGCAGCAGCGCCGTCTGCGGCCATTCCTCCTCGACGCCGCGCACGGTCATCCGCCCGGGCAGGGCGCCGCGCGACATCCGCCCGGAGAAGCAGCAGTCCCACAGCGTGGTGACGTTGCGGGTGCGCATCGTCAGCCTCCACTGCAGCACGGACAGCTCCTCCTCCAGCACGCCGCGGAAGTCGTCCGCCGCCGTGTCGGCGATGTCGACCGGGACCACGTACCGGAATTCCGCCTGCGCGCCGCGCCGTACGCCGCCGTGCCCGGAGAAGTAGACGACGGCGGCGTCCCCGGCGCGGGTGTCCTCGATGAGGCTTTCGTACCCCTCCAGGATCCCCGCGCGCGTGGCGTGCCGGCCGACGACGGAACGCACCTCGAAACCCCGCTCCTGGAGCAGGTGCGCGACCAGGGCGGCGTCGTTCCGCGGCCCGCGCAGCGCCCCCGTCGGGCTGGCGATCACCAGTGCCCGCCGTTTCGCGTCAGGTGGCATCGTCGTTCCCTCCGGAGGACGGCTCGGCGTCCATGCCCAGCGCCCTGCGGATGGTACGGCGGACGTTGTGCAGCGACGGCGGGAGGTCCTCCTCGTCCCGCTCCAGAAGGCTCCGCAGCGGATCCTCGTACAGCGACCGCGCCAGTTCGGGGTTGAGCACCTGCAGGCAGGAGCAGACGTGGCCGACGATGAGGTAGCGCGTCTCCTGCAGGGGGCCGTAGTAGTGCATCGCCGTGCGGGCGATGTCGGACAGCAGCACGGTCGCGGCCAAAACCCTGCCGGTGAGGGCGTGCGCGTTCGCGAAATCGATCTGGACGTTCAGGGTGACGGGATGCACCGGCCCCAGGACGTGCCTGCACAGATGCAGCAGTTGCCGCATGGTGTGGAGGTGTTGTTCGGGGTCGCCCTTCAGCCCGGTGGTTCGGTACCCGAGGTGGAGCGACTGCAGCCTTTCGCGGTCCTCATCCGTGTGCGGGGTCGGCAGCGGCCACCGGTCCTGCGGGGGCAGCGGTTCCGCCGGTTCGCGGGACCACCGCATCATCTGCGCGAACCGTCCGACGGCGCTGACGAAGCCCGCGCTGTGCGCGACGTCCTCCAGGTGCCGGAAGAAGTCCTCGTCGGGTTCGGCGCCGCCGCTCCTCCAGGACTGCAGGTACGCGGCGAACGCGTCGAACACGCGGTCGAGTTCGCGCTGCTGGGGGTCCCGCGGCCGGTCCGGGCCGTCGTCGGTGATGAAGTGCTGGAGCACTGCGGTGACGCGCATGAGCTCCTTGCGGTATGTCGGCACCAGGTCCGGCCATCCCTCGGCGACGGCCGCGGGGCGGGTCGGCGCCGCGTGCAGTATGCCCGCGCACAGCTCGATCCGGTTGAGCATGACGCCGTAGTCGTAGTAGCGGCGGCCGTCGCCGATCTCGGCGCCCACCGTGTCCATCAGGTCGCTCAGGGCCCGTCCCATGGACTGGCACGCTTCCACCCAATGGTGGACCGGACGCCGGGGGAAGCCGTCGCGGCTGGGAATGCCCTCCAGCGCGGACTCCAAGAGCTCGATCGACGAGGCGTCGATGTCCAGTTCGCGCAGGCGTTCGGCGGCCCATCCGCCCATGGTCCGCAGCTGGCTGATGTAGTCGTCCGTGAACCCCGCGGAGAGGAAGAGGGGCGCTTCGGTGTAGGCGCAGTACACCGCCTCCAGGTCGTAGCCGAGTTGCAGTTCCCAGGGCGGACGGGCGGCGGGCCGCTGCGGCGGCGGCTGGATGTCGCGGGTCATTGCGCATCACCGAACGGGCGGTGGCCCGGCGCGGCGCCGAAGAGCTGGAAACCCGCCCAGTGGAACGGGTGGGCCGTGGCGGGGGCGGCCGCCAGGGCGTGCTGCGCCTCCCGGAGTGCCGCCGCGGGCGGCGCCATCCGGCCGAGCGCGTCGTAGAAGTGGCGCATGAGCGTCGCGGTGGAGTCGTCGGGCACCGCCCACAGCGGTGCGAGCACGCCGCGGGCCCCGGCGGCCAGGAACGCGCCGGGGAACCCGACGTACTCGCCGCCGGACAGCGCGCGGCCGGTGCCTCCGTGGCAGGCCGCCAGCACGACAAGCCGCGCGTTCAGCTCGTACCGCGCCAGGTCGCCCTGCCACAGCACCTCGGGGTCGTGCGGCGGACCGGCGATGTGCAGGGCGGAGAAGTCGGGGTGGTCCGCGAAGAAGGTGCCGTGGCAGGCGAGATGGGCGACGTCCGCGTCGGCGAGGTTCGCCATCACCGAGTGGTAGCGGAGCACGTCCCCGAACACGGTGAAGGAGTCGGCGAACATGCTCGCGGCGTGGTCCATCTCCGCCCGGGCGTGGGGCAGGCTGCCGTCGGGATCTCCGAAGCCGACGAACCGCTCGAAGGCGCGTTGCAGCCTCGGCGCCGTCAGCTGGCGTGCCAGCAGGGTGAGGCTGGGGACGTAGCTGACGTCGCGGGTCTCGGCCAGGCCGACGGGGCCGAGCGCGCCGAGGGGCACCTGCCACAGCGGCCCGTGCGGCACGAGGAACAGCCGGCTTCCTTGGGGAACGTGGTCGGCGACCGGCCGGACGACGTGCTCGGCCAGCCAGGCGACCGCGTCCCGGCCGGCCGGCGAGGAGTCGGCCGGATCCGACAGGTGCGCCAGCGCGCGCGAGACGGCCTCGTCGACGTCGCGGGCCGGGAAGCGGCCGATCACGCGGCACTCGTCGCGGGCGATGAGGAAGATCGCGCCCGTCGCGCCGTACACGACCGCCCGCTGGCCGTCGGCGAGGACGGTGCGGAACGAGCGCACCGGCACGGGCGGCGGCGCCGTGGCCGGGCCCGGCGTGGCCGCCAGCAGGTCCTGCTCCTGGCGGTCCCGCCTCTTGCGCTGCTGCTCGAACGCCAGCGCGAGGAGCCGGCGGTTGTGCGCCGTGGGGGACGCCAGGTAGCGCCCGAAGAGCCGCCGCACCCCCTCGGGCCGCGCGTCCTCCCACGTCCGCGGATGCCACTGCCGCCACATCCGGTGCATCTCGCTTCGCGCCAGCAGGGCGCGGCTGCTGTTGAGCTCGTTGTAGTCGACGGCCTGTTCGGCGGTGCCCAGGCTCTCGGCGCACAGCATCGCCGCCCAGTAAGCGCCCTGGTAGACGTCCGACAACTCCCGCTGGAGGACCGGCGAGCGCGCGTACCTGCGCTTCTCCTCCACCTGCTCGACCACCCGGGCGAGCCGGTCGGCGGCCGCCTCGCTGGGGCCGTTGGCGGCCACGTCGAGCGTCGCGAGCCCGGCTTCGACGACGCCCCCCTCCTCGGCGTCCGCGGGCAGCCGGCCCTCGAACACCGCCAGCTTCTCCGCGCACACCCTCCCGTAGAAGTCGGCCTGCTCGCCGAGCAGCGCGGCCGACTCGACGCACCACCGCAGCCCCGCCTTCCGCTCGCCGGGGTCGGCCGAGGTCATCGCGTCCGAGTAGACCCGCCACCAGCGGGCTTGATCTCGATCGAGCCGCGCCAGGCGGTCGAGCGCCTTGTCCAGGTCCGGCCGGTCGGCGGTGTCGGTGAGCACAGTGATCATCGCGACGACCGCCTCGCACTCGCCCTCCGGGGCGCCCGCCCGCCGGTAGGCGTCCGCGGCGCGGCGCGCGTGCTCCAGCATCGCTTCGTGGCTGCCCGGCGCGGGCCAGGCCGTACGCATGACGAGGGTGAACAGCCCGATGTGCGCGCTGCCCTCGACGGCCCCGTCGCCCTCCTCGCGGGCCTTGCGGACGGCGTCGTGGAAGGTCTTCCGGGCCGCTTCGATCCGGCCCTGGTCACGCAGGGTGCGCGCCAGATCGTCGAGTTGGGCCGCACTGCGCGGCAGCAGGGAGTCGGCGACCGCCCTGGTGCGCTCGGCGGCCCCGGGCGGTTCCGCCGGCAGGCCGTCGATGCCGACCTCGCCGGCGCGCACCAATTTGATCATTTCCCGGTGGGACTCGAAGAACGCGATGTGCGACGGATCGGCCCCGAGTCGCGAGCGGACCAGGTCGGTGCAGTGGTCCAGGAACCGTTCCGCCTCGTGGCCGAGCAGCTCCGGCCGATCGCTGATCATCCGGTATTTGGCGCGCGGGCTGCGCTCGGTCACCAGCGCCAGCACGGCGTCGCGCACCTGCTCGCCGATGCCGTCGCCGATCCGCGCCGGCAGATTCCACGCCGCGTTGACGACCGTCGTCACATAGTCCGTCGCCCAGGCCAGATGCTCGGCGGACTCGCTGTCGTCGCCGGCGGACACCGACTCCCCTTTCCCCGTCGAGGGGTAATCGCCGGTCGCCGACCGGCGTTACCGGATGTGTCCGGTGGCGGCCGCTGCGATTGAGCCCGCGGCGGGACGGCTACGGCACTCGTGTGCCTTCGGACGAGCATTACGCGCGGTTGCGGAACCGGGCCGACGCCGCCGTCGCGGACGGCAGTGCCGATGCGCCGCGCCTGGCCGCCGACGCCGTCGCCTGGTGCCGCAGGCATCTGGCGGCCGACGATCCGGAACTGGCGTGGGCGCTCGTGCGGCAGGCGCAGACCGTCCCGGACCAGGTCGTCGAGACCGGCGGCCGCGTCACCTACCGGTTCGTCCTCCTCTTCGAAGAGGCCCTCGGCATCCTGCGCAAGGCGCACGGCCCGCGCAGCGAGCCCGTCGCCGACGCCCTGGCGTCCTTCGCCGGCCTGCTGAGCCCCCGGGACCCCGTGGCGGCGGTCGCGCCGCTGCGCGAGCGGCTCACCGTCCTGCGCAGCCTGCGCGGACCGGCGCCCCCGGATGTGGGGGCGGCCGCGTGCGTGCTCGCGCAGGCCCTGTCGCATGCCGCCCAGACGCTGCGCAACGAAGCGGCGGCGCAGTACCGGGCCTCCCTGGACGTGTGGGCGCGGCAGCCGGCGAGCCCGTGGACGGCGGCGGCCTGGTCCGGATGGGGCGAGCTGGCGGCGGGCGCAGGCGACCTCGACACCGCCGACCACGCCTACCGGCAGGCCGTCGAGGTGGCCAGGAACCTGGCGTCCGGACCCGACCCCGCGCTCGCCCGGCACCTGCCGGCGCTGGCCGGCATCGCCGTCCGGCGGGGCCGTCCGGACGAGGCCGTGCCGCTGTGGGAGGAGGCGCTGTCGGTGCAGCGCGCCGTGTCCGGGGACGCCGATCCGGGCGTCGCGGCGACATGGTTCTCCCTCAGCCTGGCCACGGCCGGGGCGCGCTCGCTGGAGGCGTCGCGGGAGGCGCTGCGCGCCGCCGGGGCCTGGCTGGAGACCGGCGCCGCCGCGGACCTGGACGACCGGCGGCGCCTCGCCGTCCTGGCGGACCCGCTCCGGTACGCCGACCGGCACCTGGCGCAGCTGGCCGAGCTCGGCTCGGACGCCGCCGAGGCGGTGGAGGCGGCCGCGTGGCGGCGCCGGCTCCCCGACCTGGTGTCGCGGCCGTGGCGGCTGTCACCGGCCCGCCCCCCCGGACGAACGCGACCTGGGCGCCGTGCTGTCGGAGATCGCCACACGGCACCAGGAGCGGTACCAGACGGCCCGCACCGACCGCGGCGCCGACGCGTCCGGCAGACGCTTCATCGGGCACGCTGCGTCTGCGGCAGCTGCGCGCCAGGCGCGCGGAACTGGAGGCGCGGCTGCGCCGCGAGGCCGCGGTCGGCCGGGCGGCGCGGCCGCTGGCGTCCGGGACGCTCGACGCGGTGCGCGGAACCCTCACCGACGACGAACGGTTCGTCGACATCCTCCGGGCGGGCGCCGTGTACGTCGCGACCGTCGTCGCGCCGGGTGCCAAGCCGCCCGCGGTGGTCGGGCTGGGGGACGCGGCCCTCATCGATCAGGCCGCGCTGCTGGCGCGGGCGGCGATGGAGGGCCCGGGCAGGGCGGCGGCGTTCCGGGACATCACCCCGCCGACGCGTGTGCAGGCCGGTGCGGACGCCGCCGACACGCTGGCGCGGCTGGTCGTCGAGCCGCTGCTGCCCCACCTGGACGGCTGCCGAAGGCTGCGGATCGCCGTGGACGGGGCGCTGCTGCACGTACCGCTCGGCGTGCTCCCCGCCGGTTCCGCGCCGCTGCTCGCCTCCTGCGCCGTCGACTACGTGACGGGGGCCGACGCATTGGCGGACACCGACCGGACCGACGCCGCCGGACCCGGACCCGACGTCGTCCTGGCCGCCCCCGACTACGACCTGGGCAGGACGGGACCCGCAGGACCGGACGCCCTGTCCCCGCCGCTCGACGGCACGGCCGGGGAAGCCGTCGGCACCGCCGGACTGAGACCGGACGCGATCGTGCTGACCGGCGCGGACGCGCTGAAGGCCCGGCTCCGCGGCGTCCGCTCGCCGCGCGTGCTGCACCTGGCGACCCACGGCTACACGCTCGCCGACGCCGACCCCCGCGAACTGCACCGCACCGATCAGCGGCTGCGCGGGACGGAGAGCGAGCTCGCCGGCCGCTACGGCAACATCGCCCGCGAGCCCGACCTGCGCAGCGGTCTGGCGCTCGCCGGCGCCAACACCTGGCTGGAGCACGGCGACCCGGGCCCGGAGGCCGAGACGGGCCTGCTCACCGTGGCCGACGTGGTCGGCCTCGATCTCGCCACGACCGAGCTGGTGGTGCTGTCCGCCTGCGACACCGGGATCGGCGAGGTCATCGCACCCGACGGCCACATGAGCCTGCGGGCGGCGTTCCTGCGCGCAGGTGCGCGAGCGGTGGTGGCGAGCCTGTGGAAGGTGCCGGATGAGCCGACCCGCGACCTGATGGTGAGGTTCTACGAGCTGCTCGGCCAGGGCCACGGCCCGTCCGACGCGCTGCGCACCGTCCAGTTGGAGCGCCACGCGGCTGGTGACCCGGTACTGGACTGGGGCGCCTTCGTCTGCTACGCACGTTCGTCCGCAGTGCTCCGGCCTTCAGACCCGGGGTGAAGCGGACCCTCCCGCGTAGCGGGGCGAGGAAAAGCGGATCACCCCGGGCGGTCCGGCGTCTGCCCGGCTCAGACCAGGCGGGATGTACTGACGCCGGACGCTGATCAGCGCTCCGCCCACGCTCCCAGCGAAGTAGGAGCCCGACCAGAGCACACCCACCCTCAGCGCAAAGCGCGAGCTCCACCACCGCGCCCTGACACATTGCGCCGGCAGTCCCGTCCTGGCACCTCGACGGCCGAGGACTCGGGCGCCTTCCTGCTCTCAGCGGACATGAACCGTTCGCGCCCCTGCCTCCACCGCCCGCGCCCACCGCTGCGGACGCCGAACGCGGACGGGCCGCGCCAGAAACCGACGCGAACGCCGTCGCAGACCACCTCGACGAAGTCGCCCATCCTGACCTCGCGGGGATGCACCGCGCACGGCTCGGCGGCCGGATGCACGGCGCCGCAGACGCCGGGCCCGGTTCCCGTTGCCCAGCTTGCCCGGTACCTCACTGCGGCGCGCAGCGGTCGTCGGCCGCTCCTTCCCTGCGGGGCCGGGGAGGCGGCCGGTCGATGTCGACGGCGAAGAGCATGCGCTCCGTCCTCCTCAGGCTCCTGCCGGAAGAGCCGCCTCGACCAGGGGGCCTGGGAACTCGCGGCCTCCCCGTCCCGCCGGAGGCGACGCTCCCGCACTGCGGTCTGGCCCTCAACCGTCCGCCCGCGGGATTTTCAAGATCTTTTCCCGTGGAAAACATCTTGAAAATCCCTTGTCTCCCGGTTGACGTCCACCCCTCAGCGCGGGGAGCCGGCCCCGTCGGGACGGGGAGAACCGCAAGCCCCCAGGCCGCCGACCGAGGCGGCCGCCCCTCCCGGCAGGAGCCAGAGGAGGACTCATGGACAACCGCTTCACCGTCAACATCGCCGGCCGTCTCGCCCGTGACCCCGAGCTGAAGTCCTACGACTGGGGCGTGCGCTGCGAGCTGCAGATCCTGGTCATCCTGCGCAAGGTCAACCGGGACGGCGACGTCTACTCCGCCGAGCGGACCATCCGGGTGACCACCCTGGACACGAGCCTGGCCGGCCGCATCGCCCGCGAGTTCAAGATGGGCGACCGCGTCGAGGTGGTCTGCGACGACATCCGCCCCGGGCGGATCTGGTACGACCCATCCGCGTTCGACCCCCAGACCGGTGAGCGCGGCCGGTGGAAGCAGGGCCGCGAGCGGTTCATCATCGCCGAGATCAAGAAGGCACCCAAGCCCAAGGCGGCCGCCAAGGATAAGACAGCCGACGCGGCGCGCCAGGCCGAGGTCGAGGTGCTGAACGGAGTCACCGGCTGACCCGCTGGGCGCCTCGGGGGCACCGCCCCCGAGGCGCCAACCCCCGCATTGCTCCAAAGTCACTGCGGAAAGGAGCAGCCCAGCCTGTCCGGAGCATCCCTGCGTACGTGGGGCCGACGGGTCGGTATCGCTCCCGTCTCGCAGCCGCAGCGGACCATCCCCGCGTGCGCGGGGCCGATGGGGGCAGGCGTACGCGCAGGGCATATCGCCTGGGACCATCCCCGCGTGCGCGGGGCCGACTCCACGGTGGTGACGGCGGAGAACAACGGCTCGGGACCATCCCCGCGTGCGCGGGGCCGACGACCGCGCGGCGGGCGCTGCGGGACTCCGGCGGGGACCATCCCCGCGTGCGCGGGGCCGACGACGGCTCGGCGCCGTTCACGCTGGCGCAACAGGGACCATCCCCGCGTGCGCGGGGCCGACGTCGGCGGCCCGGCGATTCAGCGGGCGCTCAGAGGACCATCCCCGCGTGCGCGGGGCCGACGACGACGTGCTCAAGTCCCGTGCCCACCGGCGGGGACCATCCCCGCGTGCGCGGGGCCGACGCCGTCGAGCGGCAGGAGGCCGACTGCCGGGCGGGACCATCCCCGCGTGCGCGGGGCCGACGGGGGGTTACCGGCCCCCTGTCCAGCGGTCGCGGGACCATCCCCGCGTGCGCGGGGCCGACACTTGCTGACCTGGGAGTCTATAGCGGGGAAGCCGAGTTTTCATTTAGTTGGATTTGCGAACGGACCATGCGTGGCGACCTCACCGCGTGCTTCCGCTGTGGGCCTTGAAGACCGTCGCTGAGCTGCAAAAGGTACAGCTCCCTGACGGCGCGGGTTCGCGGACGGGGCTGGTGGGCACCGCGTGCATCTGCCGGGAGGTGACGTGCATTCAGGTGGCCGTCCGGTGATCCGGACAGGGGGCGGGTCCGTACCCGCCCCCACCCGGGAGTCCGAGCAGTTCGGCTCGCATGAGGGAACTGATGCATCCCACCGCCACCACACCGCACGACCACGCGACCGGCATCGTCTTCGCCTGCCGCGCCGACAAGTTCTGCGGCGGTTCGACCACGAACATGGGCGGGGCGGCTTCTGCCCCTTGCAGTGCAGCCAGGGCTGCTTGTCGTCGGTGCGGCCGGGCTCGACGACTCGTCGGCGAGCTGACGGCAGGCTGGGCCGGCTCACGAGACCATCGAGAGCCGGCCAGCCTGGTCCGCCTGTGATCGGCATGCCCCTTCTTCCTCGGCCCTGCGCACTGGAGTCGCCGCGCCGCCCGGCAATGGCGGACAGCACCCCGAGCACCTCCCAGGAGAAGGCGGGGCGAAGGAGAGGGAAGGGACGGTGAGGAGGGAGGAAGGAGGCGGCGCCGACGACTATGTCGTCGCAGATGCGTCCTCGGCCGATGGCCCGCTGGTCTTGACGGATGCCGAGCGGGCCTTGCCGCGAGGGCGGCCTCGCGGCCGCCGGGTCGGTTCGGGGAATCCCAGCTTGCCCAGCTGCTCGGACGTCCATCCCACGCGCAACGCAGCGGCGTGCTCGGCGCCGTACTGGCGTTCGACCTCCTGCAGTTCGCTCAGCAACTCCTGCCGGCGCTGATGGAGTGCGGTGAGGGCGCGGACGGCCTTCATCTTGCCCTCGACGTCGAGTACGGCCAGCGCGGCTGCCTCGATTGCTTCCAAATCAGCGGTCATAGACGGTGACCATAGAATGATCTTGCTGGTGAAGGAAGTCGGCTTTGTTCTCGCCTCGGGGCTGCGACATGCCGTGCTGGTGGATGGGGCCGCAAGAAACCCGCCTACTGCGGCACACCGCGACGCTCCATTGCTCGTCGGCGGTGCGGCCCACCAGCCGACCAAGAGATCTATTTCACGATCGCACGTAGGTTGATCTTGATGGAGCAAGAGATATGAAAAGTCAGACTTGTCTTCCCGTCGAGGTCGCTTTCGGTGCGAGGCCATGATCTGCGTCGCACACGTCGCGGGCGCCGGGAGGTGATTTTCCGGACGTGACGTCGGCAATTTCAAGGCGTCGACGGCACGACGCCGTGAAGCGGCCGCACCGTGTCGGACCGGTGCGTTTCAGCGACCAGGAGATGGCTGCGGTCACCGCGGCGGCGAGCCGCGCGGGTGTGGCGCCGGCCGCCTACGTCGCCGAGAAAGCGGTGGCGGTGGCCCGCGGTGAACTCGCGCCGCTGCCCGCCGACGAGCGAGAGCGGCTGCGGATCCTCCTCATCACCCGCGAGCAGCTGCAGCAGATCGGCGCCACCCTGGATCGGATCGCAGCGGCCTCGCCCTCCAACGCAACCGAGAAGTTGGCGGCAACGCTCGAGCAGGTCGAGCAGACGGTGCGGCGCCTGGACGAGACCGTCGCCGGGCTGTTGCGACGGCAGGAGGGCCGATGATCGGGAAGGTGATCCGAGGCGACAGGGCCGACGGACTACTGCGCTACCTCTACGGGCCTGGTGCCGACGAAGAGCATCGCGATCCGCACCTGGTCGCCTCTTGGAGCGGCCAAGAGGACGACCCCGCCCGTGTCGGTGAGTCGGAACTGCGGCGGCTGGCCGCCCTCCTGGAGCAGCCCGTGCGTGTGCTGGAGCACGAACGGGGCCGCCGGGTGAACGATCCGGTGTGGCATTACCCGGTGCGGGCGGCACCGACCGACCGGCTGCTGTCCGATGGGCAATGGGCCGACATCGCCCGCCGGATCGTCGCCGCCGCAGGAATCGCCCAACCCGGCGATATCGGAGCGTGCCGGTGGATCGCCGTACGGCACGCCGAAGACCACATCCACATCGTGGCGACCCTGGCCCGCGTGGACGGAGCGCCGTTCGACCACCACAACGACGCGCTGCGCGTCCGGGCGGAAATATTGCGGATCGAACGCGAGTACGGACTGCGTCCCACCGCACCGGCCGACCGCACCGCGCGACGTCCCCCATCCCGCAAGGAACTCGGCAAGGCCAGACGACTCGGTATGGACGTCCCAGTACGTGAGGCACTGCAACGCCATGTCCGGGACGCGGCGATCGCGGCCCGCAGCGAACGCGAGTTCTTCGCCCTCCTGGAAGCCAAAGGCCTGCGCGTCCGGCAGAACCTCAACTCGACCGGAGACATCGTCGGATACGCCGTGGCGATGCCCGGCGACCGCAACGCCACAGGCGAGCCGATCTGGTACTCGGGGGCCAAACTGGCTCCCGATCTGTCACTGCCGCGCGTCCGGGCCCGGATACGTGAGCACGCCCAGGCCGTCGCCGCACGAAAACCGTCCGGACATGCTGGGACGGCAGCCTCACCGGAACAACATGCGCAGGCGTGGGAACGGGCCGCCGCCGCGGTCCACCAGGCGGCGCGCGTGCTGCCCGGTGCCGACGACGCCGACGGGGCCGCCATCTTGGCCGCGTTGACCGACATGCTGTCGGCCGCCGCTGAACGCGCTCCGGCCACCGTCCGCCCGCAACTGCAGGCGGCGGCGCGCGCCTTCGAACGCGCCGGCCTGGCACCGAAATTCGAGCGGCACGCCCGTCAGGCCGCAGCCGACCTCCGCATCGCGGCCCAAGGACTCACCGCCGCGGGACGGGCTCTGGCCAGTGGCCGCGACGCCGCTGCGGTGTTCGTGTTCATCGCCTCCGCCATCGCCGCGACCGTGGCCGCCTATCACTGGTACCGGGCGCGGGGATGGAACCTCCAGGCCGAGGCCGCCCAACTCGCCAACGCCCATCTGCGAACCGCGCTCGGACTGAAAACCGTCAACGACTCCCCCGCGGCGCCCTATGACTCCGAGGCCGCGCACCGACCGCAGTTGCGCGACGCGGTACGCGCGGCGCTCGGCGGCCGCGCCGAGGAAGTGCTGAACGATCCGGCCTGGCCCGCACTGGCAGCGGTCCTCCGGCAGGCCGAACAGGCCGGACACCCGGCCGCCACCGTCCTCGCCGAGGTCGCAGCGGAACGTTCGCTGCGCGACGCTGACTCGGTAGCGGCAGTGTTGACGTGGCGGGTGCAACGGTGGCTGACGCGCACCGCCTCGTCAGACTCGACCACCGATACGGCGGCAGATCAGCAGATCGTCCAGCCACGCGCGGAGCAGGGGCAGCCAACTGCCGGTGAGCGACACAGCACTGCTGCCCAGCCGCCAGAAAATGCACCTGAGCGACATGACAAACCCAACGAGTCGGCTGTGCAGCGAGACGAGCGGAGCGACGACCCGGCTGCCAGACCTGAGCGTCTCATCCAGGCCGCGGTCCGCTACGCCCAGGCCGTCCGCGCTGTGGCGGGCCGGGACGCGGATGCGGTACTCAACGACCCCGCGTGGACGGTGCTGATCGGTGTGCTCCAGGACGCTGAGGCGGCCGGGTACACAGCGGAGCATGTCCTGTCCCAGGCCACTCGAGCCGCGCAGGGACATCAAGAGGGCCAGCAGAGGAAAGAGCAATCAGGACAAGGAGAAGAGGGACAGAAGCAGGCGCAAGCAGGTGTTCCTCAGTCAGCGGCCGCCGTACTGGCCTGGGGCGTGCGGCAGTACCTGACAAGTGCGCAACAGCAGCGTCCGAAACCACCACCCCCGACACCGCCATCGGCTCAGAGACACCAGCGCAGCGCACGTTCCCCGAGTCGAGGACCCAGCCGACGCGGCCGCTGACCACACCGTCTGCAGGGCGGCAGTCCGGTCCCTTGGCCGTAGCTCTGACGTGAACAGCAGAGCCCGAACCCCCCGCGTGCGGGGTCGACCCATACGGCCCAGCCGTACCCGGCGCTGTCGAGGGACCATCCCCGCGTGCGCGGGGCCGACGGTTCCCGAACGAGATCAAGGCGGGCGGGCTCAGGACCATCCCCGCGTGCGCGGGGCCGACGCCGCTGAAGACCGCGACCAGCTTCCAAAAGCAGGACCATCCCCGCGTGCGCGGGGCCGACCCCACGATCCCGTCCACCGCCAGCCCCTTCTCCGGACCATCCCCGCGTGCGCGGGGCCGACGCAACAGGTCAGTAGCCCCTTCCCCTGTGGTGAGGACCATCCCCGCGTGCGCGGGGCCGACCTCGGCCCTCGCAGGGTCCGCCCATGGGTTCTCGGACCATCCCCGCGTGCGCGGGGCCGACGACTACTACACCGCCCGCGACCTCGCCCGCCTGGGACCATCCCCGCGTGCGCGGGGCCGACTCCGGGCAGGCTGTGGGCGCCCTCCGGGCACTGGGACCATCCCCGCGTGCGCGGGGCCGACTGAGCTGTCCATCGAGAAGCCCGCGAGGCCCGGGGACCATCCCCGCGTGCGCGGGGCCGACGGCGGTGCGCCGGTACCGGTCCAGCACGCGCCGGGACCATCCCCGCGTGCGCGGGGCCGACGCGGGGCACGGCCACGATCTGCCCCCGGACGAGCGGACCATCCCCGCGTGCGCGGGGCCGACCGGACCACCGGGATCAGCCACCCCAGGACCGTGGGACCATCCCCGCGTGCGCGGGGCCGACGGGCTGGGCGGTGCGCGCGGGTGCGGGTGTCTAGGACCATCCCCGCGTGCGCGGGGCCGACACCCTCCGCAGTGGGTTTCTCCTCAGCCGGGAGGGACCATCCCCGCGTGCGCGGGGCCGACACGATGCCGACCCACTCCTCGGCGGTCACCGTGGGACCATCCCCGCGTGCGCGGGGCCGACGGTCAGGCCGAGCCGCTCGCGGATGATCTTGAAGGACCATCCCCGCGTGCGCGGGGCCGACGCGACCATGAGCCTGCGCGGCCCGTTCCCTTGGGGACCATCCCCGCGTGCGCGGGGCCGACGCAAGTTCTCCACCCTCCTCACGCTGTCCCTGCGGACCATCCCCGCGTGCGCGGGGCCGACTCTGTGAAGCCTGCGGGGCTGAGACAGAGGAACGGACCATCCCCGCGTGCGCGGGGCCGACTTTCCGGATCGGACAGCAGGCGGCGGCGCGCTAGGACCATCCCCGCGTGCGCGGGGCCGACGAACCGTCGAAGCCCATGTCGGCAAGCAGCGCCGGACCATCCCCGCGTGCGCGGGGCCGACACTTGCTGACCTGCGAGTCTATAGC
>NZ_BAABDO010000142.1:0-15759 GCF_039539665.1 Actinomadura keratinilytica | reverse complement strand
AGGTCGGCGGCGCGCAGCGCGAACACCCGCGACGGCGGGCCGGGGCGGGCGTCCACCAGGCGCAGCCGGCGCCGCCACTCCGCCGCCGTCGGCCGCCCGGCCAGCAGGTCGGCGAGGATCTGCTCGCGGACGCGCCGCCGCCAGCCGGCCTCCTCGCGCAGCGCCCGCTGCGTGATCATCAGCTCCGTCATCAGCACCACCGCGGCGGCCAGCTCGCCGACCTCGCGGGGCTCGCCGGACACCCCGACCACCCCGGCGACCGCCGGGCCGCCGGGGCCGCCCTCCCGCGCGGGGCGGATCGGCAGGTTCACCCCGGCCCGGGTGCCGCCGAGCCGCCGGGCCTGCGCACCGGTCACCGCGAACGGCTCACCGGTCTCCAGCACCCGCCGGGCGCCCTCGTGCACCTCGCCGACGCGGGCCGGGTCGCCGCTGGCGATGATCACGCCGTGCCGGTCCATGATGTTGACGTTGCGGCCCAGCCGGCGGGTGATCTCGGCGACGATGGCCCGGGCGTCCTCCGCGCTGATCACACGGCCACGATAGCCGCGGGGGCGCGGCTCACGACTCGGCGGCCAGCTTGGTCAGCACCGAGGTGAACTCCTCGGGCAGCACCACCGCGTCGCCGTGGTAGCGGACGTCCAGCAGCGTCAGCTCGCCCATCCGCCACCAGTACAGGTGCGGGCTGAGCGAGCCGGGGCCCTCCTCGTAGGCGCGGCGGGCGTGCGCCTGCAGCTCGCGGGCCGCGTTGACGGCGGCCCGGTAGCGGGCGCGCGGGCAGCCGGCCCAGGGCAGCAGCGGGTGCGCGACGATCTGGCTGCGGTTGGGCGCCACCACCAGCGCGCCGTACGGGCCGATCGGCAGGTACTCCTCCAGCCACGCCAGGTGGGTGGCGGCGTAGAACGTCCAGCCGTGCAGCACCGACACCCGCACGCCGCGCAGCTCGTCCTCGTCGACCTGCAGCGGCCCGTCGGCGCGCACGTTGGAGCGGCCGAGCATGAACAGCGCGTCCCCCGACACCGGCCAGCCGTGCATCTCGTCGGTGGTGACGGTGCGGACCGTGGTGGGGGTGTCGACGACCACCACCTCGATCAGCCCCGGCGCGAACGGGCGCGAGGCCAGCACCCCGTTGTCGGCCTCGGCCGGGTAGATGCGGGTGCGCAGCAGGTGCTGGGCCAGGTCGAAGTCGCTGAGGTCCAGCGGCTCCTCGACGGCGGTGACGATCGTGGTGACGTGGTCGGACACCAGCGCGGGCCAGTCGTCGCGCGGCACCAGCCGGGCCAGCTGCCGCAGGTTGCGCATGCTGACGTGCAGCCGGTTGCGGCCCTCCAGCAGCATGACGTCCCCGGGGACGCGGCGGCAGCGGTAGCCGAGGCTCTCGGCCACCAGCACCAGCAGCGAGTCCAGGGCGCCGTGGTCCCACCGGCCGTCCCGGCGACCGTCGTCCCACGCGCCGGGACGGGCATGCCGGCCGCTCATCGCACTCCTCCCGGGAGGGGTCGGCTGTCACTTGCGCGGCGTCCGGCCGGGACGCTCAGGGTCAGCGCCGCGGCGTCCAGCCGTACGGGGGCGCCGAGCTCCAGGGTGACCTGGCACGGCCCGTGCCCGGCGGGCACCCCGGCCAGCACCGGGACGCCCAGGGGGCCCAGCCGGTCGGTGAACACCGCGTCGAGCTCGGCCGGGTCGCCGCAGTCGGTCCACGAGCCCAGCACCACGCCCGCCGCACCGTCGAACCACCCGGCCTGGAGCAGCTGCGTGAGCATCCGGTCGACGCGGTAGGGCGCCTCGCACACGTCCTCCAGCAGGACGATGCGACCGGCCGCCGGCGGCGGGGCGTGGGAGGTGCCGATCAGCGCGGTGAGCAGAGCCAGCGTACCGCCCGTCAGCACGCCTTGGGCACGCCCGGGGCTCAGCGCGTGACTGCCGGTGACCGTCGTGCCGGCCGGATCGGCGAACAGGGCCGACCGCAGGTGCGCCAGCGTGCGCTCCCGGTCGGCGTCGAGCGGGCCCGCGAGGTCGGCGACCAGCCCGGCCACCATGGGGCCGAACGAGGTGCTGACCCCCAGCCGCGCGCCGAACGCCACGTGCAGGGCGGTGATGTCGCTGGAGCCGTGCAGCAGCTTGGGGCCGCGGTCGGTGGCCGACGCGGCGGCGAGCGCGTCCCAGTCGAGCAGGTCGAGCAGGCGGGTGGCGCCGTAGCCGCCGCGGGCGCACAGCACCGCGCGGACGTCCGGGTCGCACCAGGCGGCCTGCAGGTCGGCGGCGCGGTCGGCGTCGGTGCCCGCCAGGCGGTGCCATCCGTCGCGGGCGGCGGCGCCGGCGAGGTTGGCGCGGTCCAGGACATGCCCGCCCAGGACCACCTCCAGCCCGAGATCGCGCAGCACACCGCAGCCCGCCTCCAGCCGGGCGGAATCGACCGGCCCGCTCGGCGCCACCACGGCCACCCGGTCGCCGGGGCGCAGCCCGGCGAACCTGCGGGGCCCTTCGTCCTCCGGTGCGGCCCCCTCGCGGGTGCCCCCGCTCTTCAACCTCGTCCCTCCTCGCACCGCGACGGATAGAGCTTGTCAGGAGAAGGTCGGCAACGGAAGGGCCGCCCGGTCGCGAATCGTCGGGGATTCGGTGCACCGCGTGACGCGCCGCAGGCCGCAGGGGTCACCGGGCCGCCCCGACCGCCAGATCGACCAGCCGGGGCAGCGTGTCGCCGACGGGGCGGCGCAGCACCGCGTCGGCCACCGGGTCGTAGGGGGTGGGCTCGGCGTTGATGATCACGAGGCGGGCGCCGTGCTCGACCGCCTCCAGGCACAGGCCCGCGGCGGGCTGCACGGTCAGCGACGTCCCGACCGCCAGGAACAGGTCGCAGCCGCGGGCCGCGTCGACCGCCGCGGCCAGCACGTCGGGGTCCAGGGCCTGCCCGAAGGAGATCGTGGCCGACTTCTGGATGCCGCCGCAGTCGAGGCACGGCGGGTCGTCCTCGCCCGCCTCCACCCGGGCCAGCACCTGCGGCATGGGCGTGCGCAGCCCGCACGCCAGGCACTCGGCCTCGCGCATGGTGCCGTGGATCTCGATCACCCGGTCGGGCGCCGACCCGGCCCGCTGGTGCAGGCCGTCGATGTTCTGGGTGACGATGGCGCGCAGCCGGCCCGCCCGCTCCAGCCGCACCAGGGCCTCGTGCGCGGCGTTGGGCTCGGCGTGCCAGGCCGGATGGTCGCGCCGCGACCGCCAGGCCCGCCGCCGCACCTCGGGGTCGGCCAGATAGGCGCCGATCGTGGCCTGCGCCGCGGCCTCGGGGTTCTTGGTCCACACGCCCTGCGGGCCGCGGAAATCGGGGATCCCGCTGTCGGTGCTGATGCCCGCGCCGGACAGCACGGTGATCGTCTGCGCCGTGGGGAGCCATTCCCGCAGGGTGGTCGGAGCGTTCATTCCTCCAAGGCTAGGCCGGGAAAGCATGCTTCTGCTCCTATTATCCCTGTGAGCGCGTCGGCCTGTCGGCTCCCGTCCCGGCGAGGTGAGAAACTGAACACTCGTATGAGGTCCACGGCGCACATCCTCGTGGTCAACGGCACCAAGGTCCGCCGTCCCGTGTTCATCCTGGGCTCGCCCCACTCCGGCGCGGACCTGCTCGCCCGCGCCGTGAAGCGGTCCGCCGGATTCCACCTGACCATGGGGCGCCCCGGGGTGCTGCGGGTCACCTACGCGTTCGCGCGGCGGCCGTCGATCGCCACCGGCCGGGGCCGCGGCGCCGCCCGCGTCCTGCGCGACGCCTACGCCGAGGCGTGGCAGATCTCCGCGCGCGCCTGCGCGCAGTGCCCGGACATGTGCCGCGAGGCGGCGGGGCTGCCGCCGGCGGCGGGCGGCGGCCCCGCTGCGGACGACGGGCCGTGCGTGGCGCCGCGCGACGTCGACCGGTTCGCCGACGCCTCCCCCGACCTGATCTACAGCGCGGACGTCCTGCTGGACGCCTTCCCCGACGCCCAGCTGCTGCAGGTCATCCGGGACGGGCGGGACGTGGTGGCCGACATGCTCGCCGACGAGCGCTGCCTGGCCTGGTTCAAGCCGGGCCTGGCCAATCTGGACGAGGTGTTCCCCAACCCGTTCCTGGGCGTGGAGGACGCGGCCGACCGGGCCCGCTGGCCGCGCGCCGCCCCGGCCGTCAAGTGCGCGCTGCGCTGGCGCGGGTCGGTGCGGCTCAGCGCCCGCCTGCGGGCGCAGACGCCCGAGGAGCAGCTGCTGACGGTGCGGTTCGAGGACCTGGTGCGGCGGCCCCGCCGGATCGCCGAGGCCGTGTCGGAGTACCTGGGCGCCTCGATCTCCACGGGCGTGCTGACCGGGCTGGTGCGCCGGGGCGCGTCCGCCCCGGACGACCGGCGGGTGGGCGTCTGGCGGGAGCGGCTCACGCCCCGTCAGCTCACGCAGGTCGAACGGGTGGCGGGCACCGAGCTGGGACGCCTCGGCTACGGGACCGCCGCCGCGGGCTGAGTGCCCGTGCGCTTCGCCGTCCGCGGCCGGGGACGGCGGGTCAGCGGCGCCGGGCCGGCCCGGTCCCGTCAGTCCGCGGCGGCGCGCTCGGCCTCCCGGGTCGGCTCGGCCGGGTCGGCCTGGCGGGCGAACTGGGTGCGGTACAGCTCGGCGTACAGGCCGCCGCGCAGCAGCAGCTCCTCGTGGCGGCCCCGCTCGGCGACCCGGCCCCCGTCGATCACCAGGATCTGGTCGGCCTCCCGGACCGTGGACAGCCGGTGCGCGATCACCAGGGAGGTGCGCCCGGCCAGCGCGGTGGACAGCGCCCGCTGGACGGCCGCCTCGGACTCGGAGTCCAGGTGCGCGGTGGCCTCGTCCAGCACCACCACCGACGGCGACTTCAGCAGCAGCCGGGCGATCGCCAGGCGCTGCTTCTCGCCGCCCGACAGGCGGTAGCCGCGGTCGCCGACCACCGTGTCCAGGCCCTCGGGCATCGCGGCGACCAGGTCGCCGATGGCGGCGGCGTCCAGCGCGGCCAGGATCTCCTCGTCGGTGGCGTCCGGGCGGGCGTAGCGCATGTTCGCGCCGATCGTGTCGTGGAACAGGTGGGCGTCCTGGCTGACCACGCCGATCTGGGCGCGCAGCGACTCCAGCGTCACGTCCCGCACGTCGTGGCCGCCGATGCGCACCGCGCCGCCGGACACGTCGTACAGCCGCGACACCAGGTGCGTGATCGTGGACTTGCCCGCCCCGGACGGGCCGACCAGCGCGTACATCCGCCCCGGCGGGACGGTGAACGTCACGTCCCGCAGCACCTCGCGGCCGGGCGCGTTGTCGGTGCGGGCGATCGACTCCAGCGACGCCAGCGACACCTCGGCGGCCGACGGGTAGGAGAACGACACGTGGTCGAACTCGATCGACGGGGCGGCGCGCTCCCCCTCGACCGCCCGGACCCTGGCGGTGGCCGCCGGTGCGGCGCGCCCGTTCCCGGAGCCCTGCTCCGCCTTCCGGTCGTCGCCGCTCTCGCCGGCCTTCACCAGCGGGCCGGCGCCGGCGGCGGAGAGGGTGAGGGGACGGGCGTCCGCGCGGTCGGCGATCAGCGGCTTGAGGTCCAGCACCTCGAACACGCGGTCGAAGCTGACCAGCGCGGTCATCACGTCCACGTGCACGTTGGACAGCGCGGTCAGCGGCCCGTACATGCGGGTCAGCAGGGTGGCCAGGGCGACCAGGGTGCCGAGCTGGAATCTGCCGTCGACGACCAGGACGCCGCCGACGCCGTACACCATGGCCGTGGCCAGCGCCGCCACCAGGGTCAGCGCGGTGAAGAACACCCGCCCGTACATGGCGGCCACGACGCCGATGTCGCGGACCCGGGCGGCGCGCTGGGAGAAGTTCTCCTCCTCCTCGGCCGGGCGCCCGTACAGCTTGGCCAGCATCGCGCCGGCCACGTTGAACCGCTCGGTCATCAGCGAGCTCATCTCGGCGTCCAGCTGCATCTGCTCGCGGCTGACCCGCTGCAGCCGCTTGCCCACCCACTTGGCGGGCAGGATGAAGATCGGCAGCAGCAGCAGCGCGATCAGGGTGACCTGCCAGGACAGCACGAACATGGTGACCAGCACCAGGATCAGGCTGATCACGTTGGACACCACCGACGACAGCGTGGTGGTCAGGGCGCGCTGGGCGCCGATGACGTCGTTGTTGAGCCGGCTGACCAGCGACCCGGTCTGCGCCCGCATGAAGAACGCGACCGGCTGCCGCTGGACGTGCCCGAACACCTGGGTGCGCAGGTCGTAGATGAGGCCCTCGCCGATGCGCGCCGAATACCACCGCTGGGCCAGGCCGAGCACGGCCTCCAGCAGCGCCAGCCCGGCCACCGCGACCGCCAGCCACACCACCACGGCGTGGTCGGCCTGCACGATGCCCCGGTCGATGATCGACTTGAGCAGCAGCGGGTTGGCCACCACGATGCCCGCGGTGAGCGCGTTGAGCATCAGGAACAGCACCAGCTCGCGGACGTAGGGCCGGGCGTAGCCGGCGATACGCCGCACGGTGCCGGGCTTGAGCCGCTGCCGGGTGACCGACGCGTCCCGCCGGAACGACGCCATCACCTGCCAGCCGTTGCCCGGCATTCCCGGCATCCCCACAGCGACCTCCGAGGGTCCGGCGCGGCCGCTGCACCCCGGCGGCCGCGTCCACGGTCCGATACGCGATCGGGCGACTCGTGATCGAGAAACCCGTAATCAAGTGATCAGCACAACACACCGCCGGCACCCGCGCTTCCCGGGTCAGCTCTGGGCGTAACACGACGGCACCGGCACATTCGCACAACCGCGCGGCGCCCGCCATATCCGGCCTTGTCGTGGACGTACCCCGCCCCCGGATAGTAGATGTGCTGATCAACGTCTTCCGGCTCGCACCCCCCTTGGAGCCCACGTGACCCGACGTCCGCTGCCCGGCCCCGCCGGGCGAGCCGCCGGCGCCCTCGCCCTCGCCGCCGCGCTGGCCGCCGCGACCGCGCCGCCCGCCGGGGCGGCCGCCCGCCCCTCCGTCCCGACGATCAAGGTGGTGGACGGGGAGACCCAGCCGGTGTTCTCCCGCGCCGACGCCGTCACCCAGACCGTCGACATCGAGACCGAGGTCGACAGCGACCGCGACGGCGTGCGCGACCGCGTCCGGCTGCGGATCATGCGCCCGAAGGAGACCGACCGGGGCCTGCGGGTCCCGACCATCCTGGAGCCCAGCCCGTACTGGGCGGGCGTCCACGACGACGTGCCGATGCACCCGGTGGACATCGGCGGGGCGCAGGCCCGGTCCCGCGCCGCGGTCCAGCGGAACCTGGCCGAGATCTTCCCCGGGTACTACGACAACTACTTCCTGCCGCGCGGCTACGCGGTGGCCAACCTCGACAGCATCGGCACCGGCGGTTCCACCGGGTGCCCCACCTCCGGGGACCGCGCCGAGCAGGCCGGGACCAAGGCCGCCGTGGACTGGCTGAACGGCCGGGCCCGCGGCTGGGCCCCGGACGGCACCCCGGTGAAGGCCACCTGGTCCACCGGCAGCGTCGGCATGATCGGCCAGTCGTACAACGGCACGCTGCCCAACATGGCGGCGGCCGGCGGCGTCACCGGGCTCAAGGCGATCGTGCCGATCGCCGCGATCTCCAGCTGGTACGACTACTACCGCGCCAACGGCGGCGTCGTGGCGCCCGGCGGCTACCAGGGCGAGGACCTGGACGTGCTGGCCAAGGTGGTGCTCACCCGCGCCAACCCGGAGGTGTGCGCGAAGGTCATCGACGAGCTGACCGCCGCCCAGGACCGCGAGACCGGCGACTACGGCAGGGTGTGGGCGGAGCGCGACTACGTCCGCGACGCCCGCAACGTCAAGGCCGCCGTGATGGTCGTGCACGGTCTGAACGACTGGAACGTCAAGGTCAAGAACTCCGTGCAGTGGTGGAACGCCCTCAAGGAGGCGGGGGTGCCGCGCAAGCTGTGGCTGCACCAGGGCGACCACGCCACCCCCTTCCGCTGGCGGGTGGAGGAGTGGCTGCGCCAGACGCACCACTGGTTCGACCGGTGGCTGTACGGCATCCGGAACGGCATCACCGCCGAGCCGCGCGTCGACATCGAGCGCGCCCCCGGCCGGTGGGAGACGGCGCGCGACTGGCCCGTCCCGGGCACCCGCACCGTGCCGCTGAGCCTGAACGCCGGCGCGCAGGGGCAGCCGGGCGTCCTGTCGCCGCGTCCGCGTCCGGGCGCGCCGCAGTCGATGGTGGACGCGGGCCGCACCCGCACGGCCGAGGAGCTGCTGGCCGGCGAGGACCGGGCCGACCCCAACCGGCTGGTCTACCTGACTGCGGAGCTGACGGAGGCGGTCCGCGTCAACGGCATCCCCCGGATGTCGGTGCGGGCGTCGTTCGACGGCGGGTCGGCCGGCGCGGACCCCGGCGAGCGGTCGCCGTACCTGACGGCGCTGCTGGTGGACTACGGCACCGACACCCGTCCCACCGGCGCCCGGGTCGACACCGGCGAACGCGTCTGCTTCGGCGAGGGCGTCCCGGGCGACGACGGCTGCACCACGCGGCTGGCGCTGCGCACCGAGACCGCCCCCTTCAAGATCGTCACGAGGGGGTGGCTGGACGTCCGCAACCGGCACGGCGCGGGCCGCACCGAGCCGATCGCACCGGGCCGGGAGTACACCTTCGCCTGGGACCTGGAGCCCACCGACTACGTGTTCAAGCCGGGCCACCGCATCGGCGTGGTGGTGCTGTCCACCGACTACGACTTCACGCTGCGCTACCCGGCGGGCACGCGGCTGACGCTGCGGCCGGGCAGCAGCAGCCTGCTGTTCCCGATGGCGCCGGGCGGATCGCTGGAGGGCCTCGGATAGGGCGCCTTCCTGACAGCCCTTCGCCCGCGCGAACGACGGGCCGTCAGGAGGGCGCGGCTCCCCTGACGGCCCGTCGGCGCGGCGGGGCGGTCACGTGGCGGACCGCCCGGCGCCGAACACCTCGCGCAGGCGGCCGATCTGCTCGCGGCGCTCGGCGGCGCACTGCTCCTCGAGGGTGTTGCCGGGCGCCTGCTGCAGCAGCCGCTTGGTGGCCGCGGCGGCGCCGGGGTTCACCGCCAGCAGCGAGTCGACGAGCCCGCGCACCGCCTCGTCCAGCCGGTCGCGCGGGGTGACGATCTCGGCGATGCCCAGGCGGGCGGCCTCCTCGGCGGGCACGTTGCGCGCCGTCAGGCACAGCTCCAGGGCGCGCGGCAGCCCGACGATCTCCACCAGCGGCTTGGTGCCGGTCAGGTCGGGGACCAGGCCGAGCGCGGGCTCCTTCATGCAGAACACCGCGTCGTCGGCGGCCACCCGCAGGTCGCAGGCGAGCGCGAGCTGGAAGCCGCCGCCGATGGCGTGGCCGTGCACGGCCGCGATCGTCACGATCTCGGGGCGGCGCAGCCACAGGTAGCCCTCCTGCAGCTCGGCGATGAACCGGTCGGCGGCCTCGGCGTCGGAGCCGTCGGGCTGCCCGCCGCCGGAGAACATGGCCAGGTCGATGCCGGCCGAGAAGGACGGGCCCGCGCCGCGCAGCACCACGACCCGCACCCGCGGCGGCAGCGACCGGCCGATCCGGGCCAGGCCCCGCCAGGTGGCGAAGGTCATCGCGTTGCGGCGCTCGGGGCGGTTCAGCGTGACGGTGGCGACCGCGCCGTCGATCTCCAGCAGCAGCCCCGCCTCGGCCAGTTCCGCCTCGTCCGGCGGTGTGGCCGGTTCCGGCCGCGGCTCCCGCACCTTGGCGTCCGACATGTGGCGCTCCCCTTCCGCTGCGACTGCCCTGGCGCGGCGGGGCGAATCCCGGCTCCCGGTGCGGGTGCCGGACACGAACCGACCCGCCGCCGCGAAACCGAACGATACTCGGTCGGCTGCGGGGGCGGGTCGGGCGGTGCGCTCCTCCGGGGGTCTAGCGTCCGGTCAGGACTTCTTGCCGCGGGTGGCGCCGCCGCGCCCCCGCAGGTTGACGCCGGACTCGGTGAGAATCCGGTGGATGAAACCGTACGAACGACCGGTGGCGGCTGCCAGGGCGCGGATGCTCTCGCCGGAGTCGTACCTCTTCTTGAGTTCGGCCGCCAGCTTGTCGCGCTCGGCACCGGTCACGCGGGTGCCCTTCTTAAGGGTCTCGGCCACGAGTACCTCCCGTAGTGATGTGGTGACCGCTGCGTTATCCCCCGCCATGATCAGTCATTCCCGCGCGTTCGGCTACCCACTCCGCCAGAAAAGATCTGCAGAAGCTGCCCTGCAGGTCACGCAAGTGCCACCAGATCGGCAAACTCGTCACTCCAGATGTCCTCGACACCATCCGGCAGCAAAATCACCCGGTCCGGTCGCAGCGCCTCCACGGCGCCCTCGTCGTGGGTGACCAGGACGATGGCCCCGGTGTAGGTGCGCAGGGCGTTGAGGATCTCCTCGCGGCTGGCCGGGTCGAGGTTGTTGGTGGGCTCGTCCAGCAGCAGCACGTTGGCGCTGGAGACCACCAGCATGGCCAGTGCGAGCCGGGTCTTCTCCCCGCCCGACAGCACCCCGGCGGGCTTGTCGACGTCGTCGCCGGAGAACAGGAAGGAGCCGAGGATCTTGCGGACCTCCACGGGCGCCAGCCCGGGCGCTGCCGACTGCATGTTCTCCAGCACGGTCCGCTCGACGTCCAGGGTCTCGTGCTCCTGGGCGTAGTACCCGATGCGCAGCCCGTGCCCGGCGACGACGGTGCCGGAGTCGGGCTTGTCGACCCCGGCCAGCAGGCGCAGCAGCGTCGTCTTGCCCGCCCCGTTCAGGCCCAGGACCACGACCCGGCTGCCCCGGTCCACGGCCAGGCTCACGTCGGAGAAAATCTCCAAAGATCCGTACGATTTCGACAAACCCTCCGCGGTGAGGGGGGTGCGGCCGCACGGCGCCGGATCCGGGAAGCGCATTCGGGCGACCTTGTCGGCCCGCCGCTCGCCCTCCACCCCGGCCAGCAGCTGCCGGGCCCGGCGGTCCATCTGCTGGGCCGCCTTGGCCTTGGTGGCCTTGGCGCGCATCTTGTCGGCCTGCGCCAGCAGCGCCGCCGCCTGCCGCTGGGCGTTGGCGCTCTCGCGCCTGCGCCGCCGCTCGTCGGTCTCGCGCTGGGTCTGGTAGGCCTTCCAGCCGACGTTGTAGACGTCGATGACGCAGCGGTTGGCGTCCAGGTGGAACACCCGGTTGACCACCGCGTCCAGCAGGCCGACGTCGTGGCTGATGACCACCAGGCCGCCCTGGTGGGAGCGCAGGAAGTCGCGCAGCCACAGGATCGAGTCGGCGTCCAGGTGGTTGGTGGGCTCGTCCAGCAGCAGCGTGTCGGCGCCGGAGAACAGGATGCGGGCCAGCTCGACGCGGCGCCGCTGGCCGCCCGACAGGGTGCCCAGGGGCTGGCCCATCACCCGGTCGGGCAGGCCCAGGCTGGAGGCGATGGACGCGGCCTCGGCCTCGGCCGCGTACCCGCCCAGCACGTGCAGCCGCTCCTCCAGCCGCCCGTAGCGGCGCACCGCGCGGTCGCGGTCGCCGTCGGCGGCGGTGGCCATCGCCTCCTCGGCCGCCCGCAGGTCGCGCAGCACCTGGTCCAGGCCGCGCGCCGACAGGATCCGGTCGCGGGCGGTCTCCTCCAGATCGACCTCGCGCGGGTCCTGCGGCAGGTAGCCGAGGGTGCCCGAGCGGGTGACACTGCCCGCCGCGGGCAGCGCCTCCCCGGCCAGCACGCGGGTGAGGGTGGTCTTGCCGGCGCCGTTGCGGCCCACCAGGCCCACCCGGTCGCCCGGGTTGACGCGGAACGTGGCGCCCTCGATCAGCAGCCGGGATCCGGCGCGCAGCTCGATGTCGTTGGCAGTGATCACGGTAGACAGGGCTCCCTGACGGAGAGGTTCGACGGACGGGCGGCAGCACAAGGCGCGTCACGGTCCGCGACCATGACGCGCCCGGGGTCCTGTCAGCTCGGGAGCGAGACCATCTGATCAGTGTACGAGACGTACGCAACCGGTTTCCGGCGCTCGCCCGCCGCCCGTGCGGGCCCCGCGGACCCGGAATGTCAGGATGGGAGGGACGGGCGATGCGGCGTGGGGACGAGCGCACGAGGGGGGAGCGCGATGAGCCACGTCACCACCACCCAGCCCGAGGGCACGCCCACCTGGCTGGAGCTGGACGTCCCGGACCCGGAGGCGGCCGGGCGGTTCTACGGCGGCGTCCTGGGCTGGCGGTTCCAGGACCAGGGCCCCGAGGCGGGCGGCTACCGGCTGTGCCTGCTGCGCGGCGAGCCGGTCGCGGGCGTCATGCGCTCCCCCGGCGAGGGCGGCGCCGCGCGCCGGTGGACGGTGTATTTCGCCACCGGCGACTGCGACGGCGCGGCCGAGCGGGCCGCCGACGCGGGCGGCGAGGTGGTCCACGAGCCGATGGACGTCATGGACCTCGGCCGGATGGCGATCGTCACCGACGCGGTGGGCGCCCCGCTCGGCCTGTGGCAGGGCCGCGCGCACGTCGGCGCGCGGCTGGTGAACGAGCCCGGCGCGCTGGTGTGGAACGAGCTGGTGACCGGCGACGCCGACGAGGCCCGCGAGTTCTACCGGAACCTGTTCGACCACACCACCGAGCCGATCGCGGGCGAGGCGGACTACACGCTGCTGCGCCGCCCCGACGGCCACGAGGTCGGCGGCATCCACGGCGATCCGGACGCCGCGTCCTCGACCTGGCTGAGCTACTTCGAGGTCGAGGACGTCGACTCGGCGGTGCGCGCCGTGCAGGCGTCGGGCGGGGCGCTCGACGGCGAGCCGTGGAACTCCCCGTACGGCCGGATGGCGCACGTCAGGGACCCGTTCGGCGCCGAGTTCCGCCTCGTCCGGCCGCCGGACCGGGTGCCGGACTCGGTGTGAGGCGCCGCCGGCCGGCGGTCAGTCCTGCCGTTCGGCGGCCAGGCGCCGGCCGATCGTGTGGTGCAGGCGCTGCAGGCCGGACACCCCGAGCACGCTGATCTGGCCCTCCAGGTCGCGCAGCAGCGTGTCCTCGTCGGCGACCACCTCTGACGACTGCATCAGCACGGTGCCCTTGCCGGTGAAGTCGAACTGGTGCTCCTCGCCCGAGGTGCCGCCGATGCCGAACACCGACCGCGCCGCGCCGATCACGCCCCGCATGTAGGAGTGGTCGTAGTGGTGCGCGGGCGAGGGGCAGTCGGCCCAGCCCAGCAGCGCCTGCGGGTCCACCCGGATCGGCGGCTCGACGAAGTGCACCGGGCCGTTGGAGGCGGCCACGAAGCGGCCGGTGCCGATCAGCGTCAGGAACCCCGGGATGATCGACTGCTTGAGCTCCAGGCCCGGCTCGAACGCCAGCAGGTTCCCGGCCCGGATGGTCAGGTTGCCGTCGTCCAGGTCGTAGGAGTTGACGTCGAAGCCGCGGTCGGCCAGCAGCAGCTTGCCGCGGCCCTGCGCGACGATCCAGTCCTGGGAGTACAGCGGGGAGTGGAAGTTGGCGGCGACCAGCGCGTCCAGCGGTCCGGACGACAGCGACTCGAAGCGGATGTCGCCGTAGTAGGCGATCATCTTGCCCTTCTGCGCGAACCACTGGCCGTCGAGGTCCACGCAGAAGGCGTAGGCGGTGACGTTGTCGTTGGCGGGCAGCGTGGCCGCGTTGTACACGGTCGGGGAGGTGGGGGGCGTCACGGTAGTCAGATCTTCCTCTCGCTCGGCTGCACGTAGACGACGCCGTCGCCGACGAGCTGCAGCTGGAAGGCCTCGCCGGACCCGCGGCCGATCAGGTCGCGCAGGCCGACCGCCGTGGTCAGCCTGTTCTGCAGGCGGCCGCGGTGCGCCACGTACGCCTGGGGGTCGACGTGCACCGGCCGCTGCGGCGTCACCGGCATCTCCATGACGCCGCCGTGCGTCAGCAGCGCGCACGAGCCGTCGCCGGTGAGGGTGGTGGTGAACAGGCCCTGGCCGCTGACGGCGCCGCGGATCACCCCGCCGATGCCGCCCTGCTCGCCGAGGAACACGGTGCCGACCCGCAGGCTCGCGTCGTGCACCAGCAGCCGGTCGGCCTCGACGTACAGGGTGTCGCCGCCGGACAGCTCGACGACGGTGACGTCCAGCCCGGCCCTGCCGAACATCACGCTGCCCTGCCCGGTGACGTGCATCATCTCGGTGCGCTCGCCGGCGACGGCGCGGCCGAGGGTGCCCGCGATGCCCTGCCCCGCGGTGGTGGACGGGGCGAAGTGCACCCGCCCGGTGTAGGCGAGCATGGCGCCGCGCCTGCTGTAGACCTCCTGGCCGGGCCCGATCGGCACGCGCACCATCTTGGAGGTGATCGACTGATATCCGGGCATGCTCAGATCTCCAGAATTCCGCCGCGCTCGGCCGGCTGGACGTAGACCACGCCGTGCCCCTGGTACCGGAACTGCACGCTCTCCCCCGAGCCCTGGCCGAGCACGGTGCGCCAGTTGACGTCGGTGACGACGTCCTGCCGCAGCCGCCCGGAGTGGGCCACGTAGGCGTGCGGGTCGACGCTCAGCGGCGTCTGCGGGGTGACCTCCAGGGCGATGGCGGGCCCGTCGGACAGGATCGCCACGGTGCCGTGCCCCTCCACCTTGGTGGTGGCCAGGCCCTGCCCGGTGCCCATGCCGCGCAGCCCGACGAACTGCACGCCGGTCTGCAGCCGCCCGTCGAGCGCCAGCAGGCTCTCGGACTCCACGAAGAGGGTCTCGCCGTTCAGCGGCACGAGGGTGACCTCGGTGGCCTCGCTGGCCAGGTACACGGTGCCCTGGCCGGTGATCTCCATGAGCGTCATGCTCTCCCCGGCGATCCGGCGCTTGAGCGCGCCGCGCAGCCCCTCGCCGCCGGAGATGCCCTGGCGTTTGAACGTCATCTGGCCGTCGTAGGCGACCATGGACCCGTTGAGCGCCCTGATCGTGTCCCCGGCCAGCTCGACGGCCAGCATCTTCGAGCCGTTCAGTCGGAATCGCGCCACGGTCCAGAACATACCGGGGCGCATACCGGGGCGCACCGCCCCGCGGCGGCGCCCGCGCGACCGCGTCCGCCCGCGCCCCGGCGCGTTGCCCTGCTCATCGGTGCGCCGATCCGGGAAGATGGCCGGCATGTGGATCGCGCCCGAACGCCGTCGCCTCAGCCGCTGGGCCGTACCCGGACTGGCCCTGGCCGCCGGAGTGGTGGTCGCGGTGCTGCTCGCCGCCGACGGCCGGGCCGGCACCGGGCTCGTCGCCCTGGGGGTGCTGGCCGGCTACGCCCTGCTGCTGGGGTACCGGCGCTACGAGCCCGCGCTGCCGGGCACCGAGGGGTTCGGGACCGGGCACCGGGCCCGCGCCCACGCCCGCGCGGCGGCGCTGACCGGGGACGTGCTCACCGGCGCCATCGTCGCCGCGGTGATCGTGCAGGGGCTGCGCGGCGCCGACATCGCGCCGTACGCCTGGCTGGCGGCGCTGGCCGGGGTGACCTACGCGCTGTCGGCCACGTTCGGCGGCCGCTCCCTGTGAGCCGGACGCCGGGCCGTCTTGATCCTTCAGCGTGAACGGCCCGGCCGTGTCGCCGATCCGGACGAACAGTGCGTGAACTCCTCCTGACACCTGTGGTTCCCGGCCCGGTGGGAGCGGCATGATGCCGCTGTGTCCGCCCGAGATGTCCTGATTCCGGCGCGCGCCGTGTTCCAGCCGGTGGTCGACCTCGGCACCGGCGCGGTCGTCGCGGTGGAGGCGCACGGCGCCGCCGGGCGCGGGGCGACGCCCGCGGCCCGCCCCGAGCCCGCCGCCGAGGACGTGCG
>NZ_BAABDO010000141.1:0-15998 GCF_039539665.1 Actinomadura keratinilytica | reverse complement strand
CCGGCCGCGGCGGGCGCGGGCCGGCGGCGCAGGGCGGTACGGGCCGCCCGGACGGTCAGCCCCGTCGCCGCGAACGCCGCAAGCCCCGCCGCCGCCAGCGCCCGGTTCTGCCGTCTGATCCGCTCGGGGATCCGCGCGTACGGCACGGTGCTGAACGACACCAGCTCGTACTGCGACACGTACCGGCCCGGCAGCCGCCGCTCCAGCGCGTGCTGGGCGGCCCGGCCGAGCCGGAACACCGGGGAGGCGACCCGGTCGCGCATCTCCACGAAGTTGTCCAGCGCCATCTGCGCGATCGCGTCGGTGTTGGGCTTGCGCCGCTCCTGGTAGAGCGACAGCGCGCGCCGCCAGTTCCCGCCGGTCTCCTCCAGGCACCGGTCGATCTCGACGCAGTCCTCGAACGCGCAGTTGGCGCCCTGCCCGTAGAACGGCACGATCGCGTGCGCGGCGTCGCCCAGCAGCGCCACCGTCGCGCCCCGGCCGAACCGCACCCACGGCCAGCACCGCACCGTCACCAGCGACCCGACGGGGTTGCGCGCGAAGTCGTCGGCCAGGTCCGGCATGAGCCCGGCCGCGTCGGGATAGCGGGCCTGGAAGTGCTCGCGCACCCGGCGCGGCGTGTCCAGCGCGTCGAAGTCGGCCTTCGGCCAGAACAGCGTGCAGGTGAACGAGCGGTCCAGGTTCGGCAGCGCGATCATCATGGCGTCGCCGCGCGGCCAGATGTGCAGGGCGTCGGGGTCCAGCGCGAAGTCCCCGCCGGCCGTCGGCGGGATGGTCAGCTCCTTGTAGCCGTGCTCGAGGAAGTCCTGGGTGCAGGTGAACGGCTCGACGCCCTCGATGGTGCGGCGCGCCGCGCTGTAGGCGCCGTCGCAGGCCAGCACCACGCCGGCGTCCTCGGTGACCGCGCCGTCCGGCGTCTCCAGCGTCAGCCGCCCCTTGGCGGCGTCGACGTTGGTGAGCCGGTGCCCGAACCGCACCGTCACGCCGGGGGTGGCCTCGGCGGCGTCCAGCAGCGCGAGGTTCAGCTCGGCGCGGCTGATCGAGTTGATCGCGCGGGTGCGGTCGGCGCTGTAGGGCTGGAAGCTGCGGCCCCCGCCCAGCGGGTGCACCATCCGGCCGTGCATGGGCAGCGCGCGGGCCAGGGCCTCCTCGCGCAGCCCGACCTCCTCCAGCGCGGCCAGGCCGCGCGTGGAGATCGCCAGGTTGATGGACCGGCCGCGTTCGGGCCCGGTCACGCGCGGGTCGGGGCGCCGCTCGTACACCGTCACCGGCACGCCGCGCCGGCCCAGCAGCGTGGCCAGCAGGCAGCCGGCCAGGCCCGCCCCGATCACGGCCACGCTCTCCTCACGCGCCATCGACGGGCTCCTCCTTGATCTTCGACCGGACCTCCCACAGGTCCGGGAACGCCGGTGTGAACAGCGTGCGGCGCAGGTAGTCGGCCCCGGCCGACCCGCCGGTGCCGAGCTTGGCGCCGATGGTGCGCTCGACCATCTTGACGTGCCGGTACCGCCACTCCTGCACGCCCTCGTCCACGTCCACCAGCGCCTCGCAGACCTCCGCCTCGGGGCCGCTGTCGTCGGCGTACACCGCCACCAGCACGTCCTGCACGCGCGGGTCGGGCTCCCACGGCCGCGCCGGGTCGCGGTCGAGCAGGTCGGCGGGGACGGGGCGGCCGCGCCCGGCCAGGTAGCGCAGCAGCGAGTCCATCAGCGACCGGCGGCGCACGGTCTCCCGCAGCTCGGGGTCGGCGCGCAGGTCGGAGGCGGGGAACGAGCGGCGGCCCAGCACCGCCTCGATCCGCCGGAACTGGTCCGACTGGAACCCGCTGGAGGTGCCCAGGGCGTCGCGGAACGCGGCGAACTGCCGGGGCGTCATCGTCTCCAGCACGTCCATCTGCCCCACCACCGTCTTGAGGATCTTGGCGATGCGGCGGGCGGTGTGCAGCGATCCGGCGCTGTTGCCGTCCTCCAGCCTGCGCTGCAGCAGCGCCGCCTCGTGCAGGATCTGCTTGAACCACAGCTCGTAGACCTGGTGGATGACGATGAACAGCAGTTCGTCGTGCGCGCCGGTGCGCGGTTCCTGGCAGGTCAGCAGCCGGTCCAGTCGAAGGTAGGAGCCGTAGGTCAGCGCCTCGGCCCCGCGTGGTGCGTCTGTCATCTCCCGCTCCAGCCCCGCCCGGGGCACGCCCGGCACCACGTCGTGCCGGTCCCCACCCGCCCGCGGTCCGGGGTCACCACGGTATATACCGGGACAAAGGTGTAGTGATCCAGTTCACCAACGTGTTCATCCGGTTCACCGGCGCCGCCCTCGGCCGCCGCGCGCCCCTCCGGACGGGCCGTGCGGCTCACCACAGGCGCAGCGAACGGGTGAAGATCCCGGCGAGGTCCTCCTCGGTCACCGGGCGCGGCGCGATGGCCAGCAGGCGCTGCTGCTTCATCGCGCCCGCCACCAGGTCCGGCACGTCGGCCTCGGTGTAGCCGACGGCGGCCACCCCGTCGGGGATGCCGATGTCGCGCATCAGCGCCAGCAGCGCGCGCGGCAGGTGCTCGGCCGGGTCGTCCGGGCGCTCCAGGCCGGGGGCGAGCAGCTCCGCCGCCCGCACGTGCCGCTCCGGGCACGCCCGGAAGGTGAACCGGAACGCCTCGGGCGCCGTCAGCGACACCGCCATGCCGTGCGGCACCAGCGGCCCGTCGCCGGGGTAGCCGGCCGGGCGGAACCCGCGGACGCGGCCCGCGATCGGGTAGGCGTTGGCGTGCGGCACGTGCACGCCGGCGTTGCCGAACCCGAGCCCGGCGAACGTCGCGGCCAGCGCCATGTCGCCGCGGGCGCGGGCGTCGCCGCCGTCGCGCACGGCGGCGCGGAGCGACCGGGCGATCAGCGTGAGCGCCCGCTCCGACCACATGTCGGAGATCGGGTTGGCGCCGCAGTACGGCACGCGCTGCTCGGGCGTCTTGCGGTCGAACGCGTCGTAGGGCCGCGCGGTGTAGGACTCCAGGGCGTGGCAGACGATGTCCATCCCCGCCGACGCGGTCACCCCGGCGGGCTGGGAGACCGTCAGGTCGGGGTCCACCACCGCCAGGACGGGGCGCAGCGCCGGATGGCTGATGCCGGTCTTGACCTTCAGCTCCAGCACGTCCAGCACGCACACCGTGGTGCTCTCGGCGCCGGTGCCCGTGGTGGTGGGCACGGCCACCAGCGGCAGCAGCGGCTCGGCGGGGGCGCGCCCGGCGCCGACCGGCGGGTTGAGGTAGTCCGCCAGGTCGCCCCCGTTGGTGAGCAGCAGGTCGACGGCCTTGGCGGTGTCGATGCTGGACCCGCCGCCGACCGCCACGATCGCGTCGTAGGGGCCGGTGGCGCGGGCGTGGTCGGCGGCCCGGCGCAGGCTCTCGTCGGTCGGCTCCACGCGCACGCCGTCGAACACCGCCGCCGCCACGCCGTAGTCCTTCATGGCGTCCGCGACGCGCTGCGGGGCGCCGGTCGCGGCCACCCCCGGGTCGGTCACCACCAGCGCCCGCCGCGCCCCGTACCGGGCCAGGTCGTAGCCGATCTCGTCGGCCGCGCCGGGGCCGAACTTCAGCTGCGGTGCGCCGTAGGTGAACACGGTCTCGCTCGCCACGCGGGCACTCCCTCCGCTATTCACGCCGCTGGGTGATCTGCTCCCACGCTCCGCAGGCGGCGCGGGGAAGTCAACGCCCGGCGCGCGGCCGCGGCGGCTCCGGGGGGATCTCGCCGGCCGCGGCGCGCACGGCGCGCAGCACGGCGGTGACCTGCTCGGCCTGCTCGGCGGTCAGGTCGGGCAGCCCGAACGACGCCTCGTGCAGGGCGCGGGTGGCGTCCTCGGCCAGCTCCCGCCCGGCGGGGGTGATCTCGGCGAGGACCACGCGGCGGTCGTCGGGGGAGGGGCGGCGCTGCACCAGGCCCCGGCGCTCCAGCCGCCCGATGACGTTGGTGACCGACGCCGGGTGCACCATCAGCCGCGCCCCCATCTTGCCCATGGGCAGGGCGCCGGTGCGGGTGAAGGCCAGCAGGCGCAGCGCCTCGTAGGCGGCGAACGTCAGGCCGTGCGGCTTGAGGGCGGTCTCGATCCGGGCGAGCAGCAGCTGCTGGACGCGCATCACCGACGTGACCGCGGCCATCCGGTCGGCGTGCTCGGGCCAGCGCGCGCTCCACTGCCGGTGCGCTTCGGCGATGGGGTCGGGAACGGGCACGGCCTCACCGTATCCGCCGGCCGGCGCCTTGACCGGGTCGCGCACGCAAATTATTTTAGCTTCCAAATATTGGATGTCCAAGGTCTTGGGTAGGAAGGTCGGCGAGCGGTCCGCGGACCGAGTCCGAAGGCCGAGGCCGCGGACCCAGGCCGCAGACCCGGTTCACCGACCATGCGAGGTGGCTCATGCACGTCCCGGCGCGCCCGGTGCGGTTCGTGACGGCGGCGGCCCTGTTCGACGGGCACGACGCGGCGATCAACATCATGCGGCGGATCCTGCAGTCGCAGGGGGCCGAGGTGATCCACCTGGGGCACGACCGCTCCGTGCGCGAGGTGGTGGACGCGGTCCTGGAGGAGGACGCCCACGGCGTGGCCATCAGCTCCTACCAGGGCGGCCACGTGGAGTACTTCGAGTACCTGGCGCAGCTGCTGCGCGAGTCCGGCGCCGGGCACGTGAAGGTCTTCGGCGGCGGGGGCGGCGTGATCGTCCCGGACGAGATCGCCCGGCTGGCCCGCTCCGGCGTGCGCATCTACTCCCCGCAGGACGGCCAGCGGCTCGGCCTGCCCGGCATGATCAACGAGCTGATCCGCGACTGCGACGCCGAACTGCCGCCCGAACCGGTGGAGGGCGTGCTGGCGGGGGAGCGGCGCGCCCTGGCCCGCGCCATCACCTGCCTGCAGGAGGGCCGGCTGCCCGACCGCGACCGCGAGCTGATCGCCGAGGCCGCGTCCCGCCGCGCCGTCCCCGTCCTCGGCATCACCGGCACCGGCGGCTCCGGCAAGTCCTCCCTCACCGACGAGCTGGTGCGCCGGCTGCGCGTCGACCAGCAGGACAAGCTGCGCGTGGCGGTGCTGGCGGTCGACCCGACCCGGCGCCGCGGCGGCGGCGCGCTGCTCGGCGACCGCATCCGGATGAACTCCCTGGACGGCGACCACGTGTTCTTCCGCTCGCTGGCCACCCGCGGCGCCCGCGAGCTGCCCGACCGCATCGACGACATCGTCGCCGCCTGCCGCGCCGCCGGATACGACCTGGTCATCCTGGAGACCCCCGGCATCGGGCAGGGCGACGCCGCGATCGTCCCGCTGGCCGACGTCGCCCTGTACGTGATGACGCCCGAGTTCGGCGCCGCGTCCCAGCTGGAGAAGATCGACATGCTGGACTTCGCCGACGTGGTGGCGATCAACAAGTTCGAGCGGCGCGGCGCCGCCGACGCCCTCCGCGACGTGTCCCGCCAGCTGCTGCGCAACCGCGAGGCGTTCGGCTCGCGGCCCGAGGACATGCCGGTGTTCGGCACCAGCGCCGCCACCTTCAACGACGACGGCGTCACCGCCCTCTACCAGCACCTGACCGGGCTGCTGGCCGAACGCGGCCTGCACCTGGAACCCGGCACCCTGCCCAGGGTCGACACCCGCGCGTCCACCGGCGCCGCGCAGATCATCCCGCCCGCCCGCGCCAACTACCTCGCCGAGATCGCCCGCACCGTCCGCGGCTACCACGCCGAGACGGCCCGCCAGGTCGAGGCCGTGCGGCGGGTGCAGCGCCTGGCGGCCGTGCGCGAGGAGCTGACCGGCGCCGCCGCCGACGAGGTCGGCCGGCTGCTGGAGGACGCCCGCCGCGCCGTCTCCGCCGACAGCGCCGCGCTGATCGAGCAGTGGCCGCGGGTCGTCGCGGCCTACTCCGGCGAGGAGCAGGTCGTCCGCGTCCGCGACCGGGAGCTGCGGACCAAGCTGGCCCGCGAAAGCCTGTCGGGCACCCGCATCCCGCGCGTCGCGCTGCCCCGCTACCAGGACCACGGCGAGCTGCTGCGGTTCCTGCGCGCGGAGAACCTGCCCGGCCGGTTCCCCTTCACCGCCGGGGTGTTCCCCTTCAAGCGCGACAACGAGGACCCGGCGCGGATGTTCGCCGGCGAGGGCGACCCGTTCCGCACCAACCGCCGCTTCAAACTGCTGTCGGAGGGCCAGCCCGCCACCCGCCTGTCCACCGCGTTCGACTCGGTCACGCTGTACGGGCGCGACCCGGGCGAACGCCCCGACGTCTACGGCAAGGTCGGCACCTCCGGCGTCTCCGTCGCCACGCTGGACGACATGAAGGCGCTCTACGACGGCTTCGACCTGTGCGCGCCGACCACCTCGGTGTCGATGACGATCAACGGCCCGGCGCCCACCATCCTGGCGTTCTTCCTCAACACCGCGATCGACCAGGGCCTGGACGCCTTCCGCGCCGAGCACGGCCGCGAACCCACCGAGCAGGAGGCCGCCGAGATCCGGGCGCGGGTGCTGTCCACGGTGCGCGGCACCGTGCAGGCCGACATCCTCAAGGAGGACCAGGGGCAGAACACCTGCATCTTCTCCACCGAGTTCTCCCTGCGGATGATGGCCGACATCCAGGAATGGTTCATCGCCAACAACGTCCGCAACTTCTACTCGGTGTCCATTTCCGGGTACCACATCGCCGAGGCCGGCGCGAACCCGATCAGCCAGCTGGCGTTCACGCTGGCCAACGGGTTCACCTACGTCGAGTCCTATTTGGCGCGCGGTATGGACGTCGACGACTTCGCGCCCAACCTGTCGTTCTTCTTCTCCAACGGCATGGACCCCGAATACAGCGTCATCGGACGGGTCGCCCGCCGCATCTGGGCGATCGCCATGCGCGAGCGGTACGGCGCCGGCGAACGCGGCCAGAAGCTGAAGTACCACGTCCAGACGTCGGGCCGCTCCCTGCACGCCCAGGAGATGAACTTCAACGACATCCGCACGACGCTGCAGGCCCTCATCGCCATTTACGACAACTGCAACAGCCTGCACACCAACGCCTACGACGAGGCCGTCACCACCCCCACCGCCGAGTCGGTGCGCCGCGCCCTGGCCATCCAGCTCATCATCAACCGGGAGTGGGGCCTGGCGATGAACGAGAACCCGCTGCAGGGCTCGTTCATCATCGAGGAGCTGACCGACCTGGTGGAGGAGGCGGTGCTGGCCGAGTTCGAGCGCATCAGCGAGCGCGGCGGGGTGCTGGGCGCCATGGAGACCGGCTACCAGCGCGGCCGCATCCAGGACGAGTCGATGCTGTACGAGCAGCGCAAGCACGACGGCTCTCTGCCGATCATCGGCGTCAACACCTTCCGCAACCCCGACGGCGACGACGCGGCGGGCGGGCCGCTGGAGCTGGCCCGCGCCACCGAGGAGGAGAAGCGTTCGCAGCTGGAGCGCGTCCGCGCCTTCAAGGAGCGCCACCGCGAGGAGGCGCCGGCCGCCCTGGCGGCGCTGAAGGAGGCGGCCCGGTCCGGGGAGAACGTGTTCGCGGTGCTGATGGACGCGGCGCGGGTGTGCACCCTCCAGCAGATCACCGAGGCGTTCTTCGAGGTCGGTGGCCAGTACCGGCGCAACGTGTGATGGCCGTGCCGCCCTCCGCCGTCCCGCTGGACGACACCGGCGCGCCCGTGCCCGTCCCGGACCGGGTGCGCCGCGTGGTGTCGCTGGTGCCGTCGCTGACCGAGGCGGTCGCGGCGACGGCGCCCGGCCTGCTGGTCGGTGCCACCGACTGGTGCACCCGCCCGCCCGGCCTGGACGTCGCGCGGGTGCGCGGCACCAAGAACCCCGACCTGGAGCGCATCGCCGCGCTGCGTCCCGACGTCGTGCTCGGCAACGCCGAGGAGAACCGCCCCGCCGACATCGCGGCGCTGCGCGCGGCCGGGATCGCGGTGTGGACGACCGACATCCGCACCGTCGGGCAGGCCCTGGCCTCGCTGCGCCGCATGCTCGCCGAGGGGTGCCGCGTCCCCGTCCCCTCCTGGCTGGACGAGGCCGCCCGCGCGTGGGCGGCGCCGCCCGTCCCGCCGCGCCGCCGCACGGCGGTCGTGCCGGTGTGGCGGCGGCCGTGGATGGTGGTCGGCCGCGACACCTTCGCCGGCGACGTGCTGGCGCGGCTCGGCGTCGACAACCTCTACGCCGACCACCCCGACCGCTACCCGAGGATCGGCCTCGACGAGCTGACCGCCGCCGGCGCCGACCTGGTGGTGCTGCCGGACGAGCCGTACCGCTTCACCGCCGACGACGGCCCCGAATGCTTCCCCGGCGTCGACGTCGCCCTGGTCGACGGCCGGTACCTCACCTGGTACGGGCCGTCGATGGTGGACGCGCCGCGCGTGCTGGCCGCCCAGCTCGCCGCCGTCCTGCGCCGCTGACCCCCGGAGGCGGCCCTGCGCGGCCGTGTGGGCGCCTGTGCGGGTCCGGCGGGCGCCGCCGAAAAGATCGGTGGGGGAGCGGCCGGCGGAGGCTCCACGGCGCCCTCAGCGCGGCGCCGCCCGACGCCCCGCGGCGGCGCGGCGGGGCCCGAAGCGGGCAGCGGACCGGGAAGCGGGCACCGACCGGGAAGCGGGCAGCGGAACGGGTTGGCCGGGTCCGGCCAGCGGCGGGAACCGGGCGGCCTTCGCATCCGTCTGTACACGGTGAACGCGGCGGATCGGGGGAGCGGGGCCAAGGCTTCCGCAAAGAGAAAGCGACGCCGGGTGGATACGGGGGCAATCCACCCGGCGTCGCATCATCGGTGTTCCGACGGGGGCCCGGAACACCGGCACGGGCGCTCCGACGGGGGACCAGAGCGCCGAGACAAATCGTACACCGAACCCCCCCGGCTCTAGTCAAGAGAAAGTCACGACCCGATTTCCGGACCATGTCCGGAAATCGCCTTCCGGTTCGTGCTTTCGTCGGTGAAGCTGGCTCTCGGCTGCGGTTCGCGGCCGCCGTTGGCGAAGATCACGCTGAAGTACGGCAGGAACAGCGCGCCCAGCACCAGCAGCCCCACCAGCCACAGCGGCGCGCCCAGCATCGCCGCGGCCACCGCGCCCACGAAGCAGCCCGTCCGGATCCCCATCGAGATCAGGTAGCGGCGCTGCCGGTAGCCGATGTCCTCCGACATCGGCTTGGGAGCGTCGGTCACCGTGTAGACCGCATCGCGCCTGCGGGGAATGACCTTCACATTTCCACGGTACGCCCGTGGGAGCAGCACGGCGACATCAGGGGGATTCACGGGGGAAGGAGACCCAGATGAGCGAGCACACTTACCGGGTGACCGAGATCGTCGGCAGTTCGCCGGAGTCCGTCGACGCCGCGATCCGCAACGCCATCGCCCGCGCCGCGCAGACCCTGCGCCATCTGGACTGGTTCGAGGTCACCGAGATCCGCGGCGACCTGGAGGACGGGCGGATCGCGCACTACCAGGTGGGGCTCAAGGTGGGCTTCAGACTGGAGGACGCCTGACCGCGCGCCGCCGGCACGCGGCCAGGCGTCCGTCCGCGCCGGCTACGTGGCCTGGCTGACGGTGGACATGTGGAAGTCGCCCACCCGCAGCGGCGGCATGGCGGCGCGGGTGAAGTAGTCCGACCACTCGCGCGGCAGCGTGGGCGCCGTGGCGCCGACCTCGGCCAGCCGCGACAGCAGGTCCACCGGGCTCTCGTTGAACCGGAAGTTGTTCACCGCCCCGACGACCTCGCCGTCCTCGACGAGGTACACGCCGTCGCGGGTGAGGCCGGTCAGCAGCAGCCGCTGCGGGTCCACCTCGCGGATGTACCACAGGCAGGTCAGCAGCAGGCCGCGCTCGGTGCGCGCCACCATGTCCTCCAGCGACGGCCCGCCGTCCCGGCCCCCGCTCATGATCAGGTTGTCGATGCCGGGGGTGAGCGGCAGGCCGGTGCGCTCGGCGGACCGGCGGGTCTGGGTGAGCGCGGTGAGCGTGCCGTCGGCGATCCAGTCGGTGGCCGACAGCGCCAGCCCGTTGTCGAACACCGACGCCTCGCGGCTGGAGGCGCGCGCGATGACGAACGGCGCGCACTCCAGGCCGGGGGCGGCCGGGTCGCTGGACAGCCGCACCGGCAGGCTCGCCAGCTTCTCCCCGACGCGGGTGCCGCCGCCGGGCGCGCTGAACACGGTCCGGCCGTCGTGGGCGTCCTGCGCCCCCGCCGACCAGTACAGGTAGATCATCAGGTCGGCGACCGCGCTGGGCGGCAGGATCGTCTCGTAGCGGCCCGCGGGCAGCTCGACGCGGCGGGCGCCCCAGTCCAGGCGGCGCGCCAGGTCGGCGGCGGCACCGGGCACGTCCACGTCGGTGAAGTCGCGGGTGGCCGCGCCCGCCCACGCCGAGCCGCCGCGGTCGTCCTTGGCGTTCAGCTCCAGCAGCCCGGTGGGCTGGTCGTGCCGCAGCCGCAGCCCCGCCGAGGTGCCGAGGAACGTGGAGGTCACCATGTGGTTGGCGAACCCGTACAGGCGGCGCCCGGCGGCCTCGGCGGCGGCGAACGCCTCGCCGAGCGCGGGCGCGACGCCGCCGAACACGCCGATGCCGGTCTCGGCCGGGTCGTCGTCCCAGCGGGCGCCCGACGCGGTGGCGCCCACCAGCGGCGCGGCGTCCTCGGCGGGCTCGTTCTCGGCGGCGACGGCGTCGGCCGCGCGCACCAGCTCGGCCACGTCATCGGCGCCGACGGCGGCCCGCGACACCACGCCGGCGGCGACGCCCGCGCCGGTGCGGCGCAGCGCGATCACGGTGAGCCGGTTGGAGCGGGTCACGCCGTTGGTGGTCAGCGTGTTGCCCGCCCAGCGCAGGTTGGCGGTGCTGGACTCGTCGGCGATGACCACGCAGTCGTCGGCGCGGGACAGCTCGAGCGCCCGTTCGACGGCCTCCTGCGGCCTCATCGTGCTCACTGCCCGGCCTCCTTGCGCGCGTTGAGGATGTTGACCCCGCGGAACAGCGCCGACGGGCAGCCGTGGCTGACCGGGGCGATCTGCCCGGGCTGGCCCTTGCCGCAGTTGAACGCGCCGCCCAGCACGTAGGTGCCGGGCCCGCCGACGGCCTCCATGGAGTTCCAGAAGTCGGTGGTGGTGGCCTGGTAGGCGACGTCGCGCAGCTGCCCGGCCAGGCGCCCCTTCTCGATGCGGTAGAACCGCTGCCCGGTGAACTGGAAGTTGTACCGCTGCATGTCGATCGACCAGCTCTTGTCGCCGACGATGTAGATGCCCCGGTCCACGCCGGAGATCAGCTCCTCGGTGGACGGGCCGTCCGGCGCGGGCCGCAGCGACACGTTCGCCATCCGCTGCAGCGGCATGCTGGCGGCCGAGTCGGCGAACGCGCAGCCGTTGGAGCGCTCGGCGCCGGTGAGGCGGGCGATGCGCCGGTCCGTCTGGTAGCCGGTGAACACGCCCTCGGTGATGATGTCGAAGGACTGGGTTTGCACGCCCTCGTCGTCGTAGCCGATGGTGGCCAGGCCGTGCTCGGCGGTGCGGTCGCCGGTGACGTTCATGACGGGCGACCCGTAGCGCAGCCGGCCGAGCTTGTCGGGGGTGGCGAAGGAGGTGCCCGCGTAGGCGGCCTCGTAGCCCAGGGCGCGGTCGAGCTCGGTGGCGTGCCCGATCGACTCGTGGATGGTGAGCCACAGGTTGGACGGGTCGATCACCACGTCGTAGGCGCCCGGGTCCACCGACGGCGCCGCCAGCTTCTCGGCCAGCAGCTCCGGCAGGCGCGCCAGCTCGCCGTCCCAGTCCCAGTGCGCGCCGGTCAGCCACTCCCAGCCGTATCCGGCGGGCGGCGCCAGCGTGCGCATGGTGTCGAACGCGCCGTCGGCGATGCCCACCGCGTTGACCACCGGGTGCACCCGGACGCGCTGCTGGGTGGTGACGGTCCCGGCCAGGTCGGCGAAGAACTTGTTCTCCTTGACCTGCAGCAGCGTGGCGTCGACGTGCTGCACGCGGGGGTCGGCCAGCAGGCGGCGGCTCCAGTCGGCCAGCAGCGCCGCCTTCTCGGCGGTCGGCACGGCGAACGGGTCCACCTCGTAGGACGACACCCAGGTGCGCTCGCCGTGCACCGGCTCGGGCGCCAGCTCGATGGGCTCGCGGTTGACCGCCGCGGCGACCGCGGCGACCTCCACCGCCTGTGCGGCGACCCGCGCGGCGCCGGCGGCGCTCAGGTCGATGCCGGCGGCGAAGCCCCAGGTGCCGTTCTTGACCACGCGGACCGACAGGCCCAGGTCGTCGGCGTCCAGCGCGGTCTCCAGCGCCGCGTCGTGCAGGCGCAGGGTCTGGCTGCGGATGCGCTCCAGCCGGAAGTCGGCGTGCGCGCAGCCCAGCTCGCGGGCCCGGGTCAGCGCCGCGTCGGCGAGCTCGCGCAGGGGGAGCGCGGTGAAATCGGGATCGATGTCGTGCACCCTCTGCAACCTACCCCTTTCGCCCATCCGGGCGGCGGGGCCACGCGGCCGACCCGGGCCGCCCCGGCGGGGCGGGGAACAAAGGGCGGGAGGCGGATCTTGTGGGGCTCGCACATCCGCGTTACCGGCGGTAGGCCGATACGCTCGGCTCGCTGTGGTGAGTCGATGAAGGGTACGAGATGAGTCGCTCTGTCCTCGTGACCGGCGGGAACCGGGGCATCGGTCTGGCGATCGCGCGGGAGCTGTCGGCCGCGGGCGATGCGGTGGCGGTGACCTACCGGTCGGGCGAGCCGCCCGCGGGTCTGTTCGGCGTGCGCTGCGACGTGACCAGCATGGAGGACGTCGACGCCGCCTTCGGCAAGGTCGAGGCGGAGCAGGGGCCGGTGCAGGTGCTGGTCGCCAACGCGGGGATCACCGACGACACCCTGCTGGCGATCATGAGCGAGGAGTCGTTCACCTCCGTCCTGGACACCAACCTGACCGGCGCGTTCCGGGTCGCCAAGCGCGCGGTGAAGGGCATGATGCGCAAGCGCGGCGGCCGGATCGTGCTGGTGTCGTCGGTGGTGGGCCTGCTCGGGTCGGCCGGCCAGTCCAACTACGCCGCCTCCAAGGCGGGCATGGTGGGCTTCGCCCGGTCGCTGGCCCGCGAGCTGGGCTCGCGCAACATCACCGTCAACGTGGTCGCCCCCGGCTTCGTCGACACCGACATGACCGCCGCGCTCAGCGAGGACCAGCAGAACGCGATCAAGAAGGCGATCCCGCTGGGCCGGGTGGCGCAGCCGGCGGAGGTGGCCAAGGCCGTACGGTTCCTGGCCAGCGACGACGCCGCCTACATCACCGGGGCCGTGATCCCGGTGGACGGCGGCCTGGGAATGGGGCACTGACCGATCATGGGCATCCTGGAAGGCAAGCGGATCCTGGTCACCGGCGTCCTCACCGACGCCTCCATCGGCTTCCACGTGGCGCGCGTGGCGCAGGAGGAGGGCGCGCGGGTGGCGCTCACCGCCTACCCGCGTCCCACGCTCACCCAGCGCACCGCCAAGCGGCTGCCGTCGGGGCCGGACGACCCGCCGCCGGTCATCGAGCTGGACGTCACCAGCACCGCGGATCTGGACGCGCTGGCCGGGCGGCTGCGCGAGCACGGGTTCGACCGGCTGGACGGCGTGGTGCACGCCATCGGGTTCGCGCCGCAGAGCGCGCTGGGCGGCACGTTCCTGGACACGCCGTGGGAGGACGTGGCCACCGCGCTGCACGCCTCGACGTACTCGCTGAAGTCGCTGACCATGGCGTGCCTGCCGCTGATGGAGCAGGGCGGGTCGGTGGTCGGCCTGGACTTCGACGCCACCAAGGCCTGGCCGGTGTACGACTGGATGGGCGTGGCCAAGGCGGGCCTGGAGTCGTGCGCGCGCTACCTGGCCAAGTACCTGGGCCCGAAGAACATCCGGGTGAACCTGGTGTCGGCCGGGCCGCTGGCCACGATGGCGGCCAAGAGCATCCCCGGCTTCGGCGGGCTGACCGAGATGTGGCCGCAGGCCGCGCCGCTCGGCTGGGACATCAAGGACAGCGAGCCCACCGCGCGGGCGGTGGTGGCGCTGCTGTCGGACTGGTTCCCGGCCACCACGGGCGAGATCGTGCACGTGGACGGCGGCCTGCACGCCGTCGGCGCCCCCGACCCCGGCCTGGACTGACCCGTCCGGCGTCCGCGCCCGCCCGTGCGCTCTGACGTGCCCGGGCGGGCCGACGTGCGCGCTGCGGGCTAGCGTGCGCGGGGGCGGAGCACCGGCCTGGTGCGGCGGAAGCGGCGCGCCAGCACGCTGACGTTGAGCGCCGCGGCGGCCCCGGCGGCGCCCGAGGCGGCGGCCAGCCACTCCATGGTGGCGCCCTCGTCGCGGGCGGAGGCGGCCGCGGGCGACACCAGCCGCGTGTTCGGCACGACGACGCCGCTCGCGGCGTCGGCGACCTGCGGTGAGGGCAGCAGCCCGGGCAGGTCCGCCGTGGTGCTGGGGGAGTAGGGCCGCACGCCGCCGGGGGCGGTGAGCGGGGCGGGCACCGACCGCGTCCCCGTCCCGGCGCCCGTGCCGCCCGAGCGCGAGCCGCCCGCCGTCCCCGGGCGCGACGCCGTGCGCTTTCCGCCCCCGGAGCCGCCGCTGCCGCTCGGCTTCGGCGTGGGGGTGGCCTTGGGCGCGGGCTTGGCCTTGGACGGGGCGGGGGACGGCGCCGGCGAGGCCGTCGGCTGCTTGGGCGTCAGGCTCTCGCGCAGGTTGTCGAGCTGGCACTTCCAGTTGTCCAGCGTGCTGGCCGGGTCGGTGCCCTTGGGGCACGGCGCGGGGGCGGCGGCCGCGTGCGCGTGGACGGCCTGCGCGCCGCCCAGCAGCACCAACGCCGCCGTGCCCGCCGATACCGCGCCGATCCGCGCCAGGCGCCGCTGCCGGTGCATGTGTCCTTCCGCCTCCCGCCCGCAACTGAGGTAAGTGTGCGCTTATCTTCCCTGGGAGGGGGCGCGCGTAAACCCGGCACGGGCGGTGTCCCCCGGCCTCCGGCGCCGCTACCGCACCACCAGCCGCGCCAGCCTGGTGCGCCGCGCGGGGGCGTCCACCTCGCGGACGGCCCTGGCCAGGGCGGGCCCGGCGGCCTGCACGACCGACAGGTGACGCAGCGCCAGCCCGAACGCGGTGGCCACCATCGGCCGCGACAGGCCCGCCTCCGCCTCGTCGGCGACGACGGCCACCACGGCGGGATGGCGGGTCGCGCGCGCCAGCGCCACCGGGGCGGCCCAGCCGTGCCGCAGCCGCGTGCTCAGCGCGGGAGGGACCGTGACGGCGCCGCCGGCGAACTCCACGTGCAGGCCGTCGGCGCCGGCGCCGGTGACCACGCCCGGCTCGCCCAGGGCGGCCTGCGGCAGCGGCACCGCCACGATGACGCGGTCGCCCGGGTCGAAGCCGCCGAACGCGCCCGGCCCGGGGTTGAGGCGGCCTTTCAGGGCGGCGTTGAGGGCCGCGGCGCCCGCCTGCCCGCCCGCGGCGGCCGCGACGACCTGGACGTCCCCGGCGGGGATGCCGAGCGCCCGGGGGATCGAGTCGGTGACGAGCTGGACCGCCCGGTGCACCGCCTCGGCGCCGGATGCGGCGGGGACGACCACCACCTCCCGGTCGGGCGCGTCCACCGCGACCAGCTCGCCCCCGCGCACGGCGGCCGTCAGCTCCCGCAGCGGACCGCCCCCGGCCCCGGGCTCCAGCGTGACGACCGGCACGGTCTCCGATGCCTCCAGGTCGTCCAGCGCCCGGCCGGGCCCGGCGGGCGGCAGCGCCCCCGGCTCACCGCCCAGCACCAGGTGCGCGCCGTCCGGGCACGCCTCGACCAGCGCGGCGGCCATCTCCACGTCCAGCCCGGAGGCGTCCGGCACCACCACCAGGTCCAGCTCGAGCGGGTGCTGCTCGCCGCGTCCGAACACCACCGTGCCCGGCGGGGCCGGAGGCGGCGCGGGACGGGCCTCCAGCAGCCGGTGCAGGCCGACGACCGCGCCCTCCGGGAGCGTCTGCGCCGGGCCGGCGGCGCGCGCCAGCGCGGCGGCGGCGTGGTCGGTGGGGGCGACGACGGCGTCG